>NZ_JBHWIV010000085.1:0-38236 GCF_042731675.1 Kitasatospora sp. NPDC059827
ATCTCCCAACGCGGGGCTGGACCCCCGGGGCGGGCCGTACTCGTTCTTCCGGGCCCGGGGCCCGGGCCCGGGCCCGGGCCCGCGACCGCGGCTCAGGCCAGGTCGGCCGTGCGCCCGAGCGCGTCCGGCTGGCTCTCCTCGATCCGCCGCAGCATCCGGGCGAGCAGGCCGGACAGCGCGGTGCGCTCCTCGCCCACGACGTCCTGCAGCAGCTCCTCCTCGAACACCGCCGCCATCCGCATCGACTCCAGCCACTTGTCGCGGCCGTTCTCGGTCAGCTCGATGATCACCCGCACCCGGTTGGACTCGTCCCGCTCCCGGGTGACCAGGTCCTCGGCCACCATCCGGTCGATCCGGTGGGTCATCGCGGCCGGGGTGAGCCCCAGCCGCTTCGCCAGCTCGCCCGGGCCCAGCCGGTAGGGGCTCCCGCTCACCACCAGCGCCTTGAGCACCTCCCACTCGGCGGAGGTGATCCCGAGCACAGTCAGCTGCCGGTCGTACGCGACGCCCATCCGCCGGGAGACCCGGTTGAGGGTCTGCACGATCGTCTCGACCTGGGGGTCGACGGTGGGGAACTCCCGCTGGTAGAGGGCCACTTGCTCGGCGATGCCGAACTCCAGGGGAGTGACCCGCGGGGGCTTGTCGGCAGCCGGCGACGGCTTGTCCGTAGTCATGCGGACCAGTGTCGCACGGGCGTGCACTCCTTAAGCCTTTGACTCCGCAGTCTTCCGGTGCTAAGACTTTATCTCGGCAGAGTTTAGGTCTGAAATCTTCTGGGCTTAAGAGTTCCAGTGGAAACAGGAAGGGATGTGCACGGTGATCGGCACGGTGAAGCAGCAGAGGCAGCAGCGACGTGGGGCGGGCGGCCCGCTGCGCCGCGTCCAGATCGGCAACGCGCTCAGCGCGTTCGGCAGCGGGTTCACGATGCCGTACATGTTCGTGTACGTGGACCAGGTGCGCGGGCTGGGTTCGCTGGCGGCCGGGATGGTGTTCACCGTCTTCGCGCTGGCGGCGCTCGCCGTCCTCCCGTTCACCGGGCGCGGCATCGACCGGTACGGTCCCCGTCCGGTGCTGCTGGCGGGTGCGGCCCTGGCCGCCACCGGCGCGTTCGCCTTCGGCCACGCCACCGGCACGCCGGCCCTGCTGGTCTCCTCGTTCCTGTTCGGCGCGGGTGTCACCACCTGCCAGCCGGCCCTCGCCACGATGATCGTCCGCTGCTCGACGGCCGCGACCCGCTCGCACGCCTTCGCGCTGCAGTTCACCCTGGTCAACCTGGGCATGGGCATCGGCGCGCTGGTCGGCGGGCAGATCGTGAACGTCGCCGACCCGGCCAGCCTCACCCGGCTGTTCACCATCGAGGCGGTCACCTTCCTCGGCCTGGCCCTGGTCACCGGCACCGCCCGGATGCCGAAGGCCCAGCTGAGCGCCGTCCAGGACGGGGCGACGGGCCCGACCGGCCTGCGCGCCCTGCTCGCCGACAAGGCGATGGTGCGGCTCAGCATCCTCGCCGGGCTGATCTTCTTCACCTGCTACGGCCAGTTCGAGTCCGGTGTCGCGGCCTTCGCCACCGACACCGTCGGCACCGCGCCGTCCACCCTGGGCCTCGCGATCGGCGCCAACGCGGTCACCATCGTGGTGCTGCAGATGTTCATGGTGCGGATCACGGCGCGCCGCCGCCGCACCACCGCGATGGCCGCGGCCGGTGTGGTCTGGCTCGGCGCCTGGGGGATGGCCCTGGTCGCCGGCCTGATCCGGACCGAGACCATGGCCGCCACGGTCGCCATCGTCTCGATCTACGCCCTGTTCGGCGTCGGCGAGTCGCTGCTCGCGCCCACCATGGGCCCGATGGTCGCCGACCTCGCTCCGGCCCGGCTGCTCGGCACCTACAACGCCGGGTACGCCCTGGTGAAGCAGATCGCCATCGCGGTCGGCCCGGCCGTCGGCGTGCTGCTGGTCGGCTCCGGCACCTGGCCGCTCTACCTCGCGGCCATGGCGGGCTCGACGCTGCTGATCGTCGTGCTGGCGCTGCGCCTGCGGCCGTACCTCACGGCCGAGCAGGACAACGCGGCCCCGGCCGTGGTCCGCACCCCGGCCCCGGTCCGGGAGCGGGAGCTGCAGACCGCCGCGTGACGGCGGGCGGCCGAGCGAATCGGCCGAGCGAATCGGCCGCGTGCATCGGCCGCGCGCATCGGGCCCGTGCATCGGGCCCGTGAATCGGCCGCTTGTGCGGCCATGTGTACGGCCGCTCGTACGGGCGCCGACCAGGTCACCTGGTCGGCGCCCGTCGCGCTTGGCTTCCCGGGCACCGCCACATAGTGTCAGTGGCTGTTGACCGCCCGGCCCCGGCCGGGGCAGCAGACCCGGGCCCGGTGCAGCAACCCCCAGGGCCCCGCAGACAGGCGAATCGGCGAGGCTATGACGCAAGCGGCGCTCACGCACCCCCCGGCGGTCCAGGCCACCGCCGAACCGGACCCGGCACCGGCCCCGCGCGGCCTGCTGCGCTGGGCGGCCGACCGTTCCGGCTGGCTCGGCCCGATCGGCGTCGCGCTCTTCGCCGGCCTGCTGCGGTTCTGGAACCTCGGCTACCCCAACGCCTTCGTCTTCGACGAGACGTACTACCCCAAGGACGCCTGGTCCCTGCTCCAGCAGGGCTTCGAGGGCACCTGGCCCGACCACGCCAACGCCGACATCCTGGCCGTCCCGCAGTCCGTCCCGCTCAGCTCCGCGCCCGAGTTCATCGCCCACCCGCCGCTCGGCAAGTGGGTGATGGCGGTCGGCGAGCAGCTGTTCGGACTGCACCCCTTCGGCTGGCGGTTCATGACCGCCCTGCTCGGCACCCTCACCGTGCTGATGCTGGCCCGGATCGGCCGCCGGCTCTTCGGCTCCACCCTGGTCGGCTGCACCGCCGCCCTGCTGATGGCCGTCGACGGCCTCCAGCTGGTGATGAGCCGGGTCGGCCTGCTCGACGGCATCCAGATGTTCTTCGTGCTCGCCTCCTTCGGCGCCCTGCTGATCGACCGCGACCACGTCCGCGCCCGGCTCGCCGGGGTCACCGACGGCGACGGGGTGCGGCTCGGGTGGCGCCCCTGGCGGATCGCCGCCGGGGTGCTCATCGGCGCGGCCTGCGCCGTCAAGTGGAACGGCGCCCCGATCCTCGCCGCCTTCGGCGTCCTGACCGTGCTCTGGGACCAGTCCGGCCGCCGCGCCGCCGGCGCCCGCCACCCCTGGCGCTCGATGCTGCGCCGGGACGCCGTACCCGCCCTCCTCGCCATGGTCGGCTCGGCCGTGCTGGTGTACGTCGGCGCCTGGAGCGGCTGGCTGGCCGGCGGTGCGAACGGCGGGGGCGGCTACGACCGGCACTGGGCGGACGGCCGCGCCGGGCTCTCCCCGGACCATGCCTTCGGCATCCCGCTGCCGCAGGTCCCGATGACCTGGGTGCCCGCGCCGCTGCGCAGCCTGTGGCACTACCACTCGCAGATGTACGACTTCAACACCGGCCTGAGCACCCCGCACACCTACCAGTCCAACCCCTTCGCCTGGCTGGTCGACGGCCGCCCGGTCTCGATGTACTGGGAGCAGGTGCCGACCGGGTCGCGCGGCTGCACCGCCCCCGGCGGCTGCGCGGCGCAGATCCTGGGTCTGGGCACCCCGTTCCTGTGGTGGGCGGCCTGCTTCGCGCTGGTCTACCTGCTGTGGCGCTGGTTCTTCCGCCGGGACTGGCGCTCGGGCGCCGTGCTGTGCGCGGTGGCCGGGATCTACCTGCCCTGGTTCCAGTACCAGGAGCGGACGATCTTCTCCTTCTACATGGTCGTGCTGGTGCCGTTCCTGTGCCTGGCCGTCGCCCAGATGCTCGGTGCGATCCTCGGCCCGGTGGGCTGCAGCCCCCAGCGCCGCCGGTACGGGGCGATCGGGGCCGGGCTGATCGTGCTCGCGATCGTCGGCTGCTTCGCCTTCTTCTACCCGCTGTACACGGCGGAGGTGATCCCGATGTCGTCCTGGCAGGACCGGATGTGGTTCACCAGCTGGATCTGATGCCGCTGTCCCCGTCGTTGACGCCGTTGGCCCCCGTACCGCTGGCGGCCCCCGTACCGCTCGCGGCGTCCGGCGCCGGGCAGCTGCTGCCGGTCACCCCGGTGCTCGGGGTGGTCACCGCGGTGCTGCTGCTGGCCGCCGTGGCGGTGGCCGGCCGGGGTCTGCTGGGCCACGGGCGGGCGGTGGCGCGGGCCGGACTGCGGGCGGTCGTCCAGCTGGCCGCCGTCGCCGCGGTGATCAGCTGGGTGGTCGCCTCGCTGTGGTGGTCGGCGCTGTTCGTGCTGCTGATGTTCACGGTCGCGGTGCGCACCGCGGGCCGGCGGATGACCCCGGGCCCCGGCTGGGTCTGGGCGGCGGCCCCGATCGGCGCCGGGGTGCTGCCGGTGCTGGCTCTGCTGCTGGCCGTCGGGCTGCTGCCGCTCAAGGGCCTGTCGGTGATCCCGGTCGCGGGCATCCTGATCGGCGGCGGGCTCACCGCCACCTCGCTCGCCGGCCGGCGCGCCCTGGACGAGCTGCGGCAGCGGCGCGGCGAGGTGGAGGCGGCGCTGGCGCTGGGCTTCGAGGAGCGGGACGCCCGGCTGGAGATCTGCCGTACGGCGGCCGCGACCTCGCTGGTCCCGGCGCTGGACCAGACCCGCACCGTCGGCCTGGTCACCCTGCCCGGCGCCTTCGTCGGGATGCTGCTCGGCGGCGCCTCGCCGGTGCAGGCGGGCGCGGTGCAGTTGTTCGTGCTGATCGGGCTGCTGGCGGTGGAGTCGGTGGCGGTCGTGGTGGTGCTGGAGCTGGTCGGGCGGGGTCTGGTGACGGCCGACGCCGGGCCGGGCGGCCACGGCGTCGGGTAGGCTGGAGCGCGTTGAAGGGGAGTAGCCCTCCACCGGACCGTCGACATACTGGCCCCCAGGGGCCCGGCGCCCGGGGCACCGCTCGATGGGCGGCTGTCGGCGAGACCTTCGGCCGCAGTGCTGTGACCATTTCCAGTGCTGTCGGGCCGAAGCGTCCCCTGACGGACCTGCGGAGGCCGGACAGCCGACCGAGGGGTTCCTCCGATGAGTTTGACCGTTGCCGCGTTGACGTTCGGCATCATCTTCCTGGCCGAGCTGCCGGACAAGACCGCGCTGGCCAGCTTGGTGCTCGGCACCAAGTACCGGGCGAGCTACGTCTTCGCGGGCGTCGCCGCCGCCATGCTGCTCCAGGTGGTGCTGGCGCTGGCCGCCGGGCACCTGCTCTCGCTGCTGCCGCACCGCTGGGTGGAGGGCGTCACCGGAGCGCTGTTCCTGGTCGGCGCGGCGATGCTGCTGTTCCACGGCGGTGAGGACGAGGAGGGGCACGCGGCCAAGGAGCCGTCCTCGAACCGCTTCTGGAAGGTGGCCGGGACCAGCTTCGCGGTCGTCGCGGTCGCCGAGTTCGGCGACCTGACCCAGATCATGACCGCCAACCTGGCCGCCAAGTACGCCGACCCGCTGGCCGTCGGCCTGGGCTCCTGGCTGGCGCTCTGCGCGGTCGGCGGGATCGCCATCGTGGGCGGGCAGAAGCTGCTCAAGTACGTGCCGATGAAGCTGATCGTCCGGGTGGCGGCGGCGATCATGGTGGTGCTGGCCGGGGTCAGCATCTTCGGGGCGATCACCGGCTGACGCCGGTCGGCCGCCGACGGTGGGAGTGGCCGGCGGTGGGACCGGCCGACGGCGCGGCCGCCTCCCGCCCGGCCCCGCTCAGCAGCCGGGGTCGGCGGTGAGGGCAGCCTGGGTCTTGGGGCCGTAGACGCCGCTCTCGCCCTTGATCCGGTTCTGCCGCTGGTAGTCCTGCAGCGTCGTCTGGGTCCACCAGTCGAAGGTGCCGGTGACGAGCGACTTGTCGACGAATCCGCACCCGGCGCCGACGAGCAGTTGCTGCATCGCCTTGACGTCGGGCCCGCTCATTCCCATCTGGAGCAGTCGCGGGGTCTGCGTCGGGGTGGGCGTGGGTGTCGGGGTCGGGGTCGGCGTGGGGGTCGGCGTCGGTGTCGGTGTCGGGGTCGGGGTGGGTGTCGGTGTGGGGGTCCTGGTGGGGCTCGGTCTGGCCGACCGGGTGGCGCTCGGGCTGGGCGCCTCGGGGGTCGGCGTGGGGTCGCTGGGCGCCGGGGCGGCCACGGTCGGCGGCTCCACCGGGGCGGGGGCGAGCGAGGCGGTGGGCGCCGGTTCGGCCCGACGGGTCGGCTCGGAGGAGGGCGTCACGGCGTACGCGAGGCCGACGGTGAGCGCCAGCAGTCCGGCGCCGACGCCCGCGATCAGGCCCTTGCGCCCGGCGAGGGGGCCGCGTTCGGACTGCTCGGCGGCCCGGCGCGCGGCCCGTCCGCCGGTGGGGGCGGAGTCGGGTCCGGGGGCCCCGCTGTCGAACGGGAAGTAGCCGAGCTCGTCCCCGGACGCGCCCGGGCCGGGCCGGCCGGCCGGCGGGACCGCGGGCAGGACGGTGGTGGCGCCGTTGCCGTACGCGTCCGGCGCGGGGCCCGGGACGGGCGGCAGGACGGTCGTCGCGTAGGCGTCCGCGTCCGGCCCGAGCGGGGGCGTGGCCGGCGGCTGCATCTGCTGCGCGTGCTGCGCCTGCTGCACCGGACGCCTCGTCGGCTGCGCCGGTGCGACCGGGGGCAGCACGGTGGTCGCGAACGGGTCGGCCGTCAGCGGCGGCTCGTCGGCGACCTGCTCGGGCGCCTGCGGCACGTACGGGCGGACCAGCGGCGGGCCCTCCAGGTGCGGGAGGACGGTGGTCTCGTCGAGGCTCCGGTCGGGGAGGCAGCTGCACCCGGTGGAGCGTGCGGTGCCGCACGTCGGGCAGTGCTGGTCCGGCATCGGCCGGTCCTCCTCGGTTCTCGGGTCTCGCGATCGGGCCTGATTATGCAGGACGTCCCGGAGGGGGGACAGGGGCGTCCGGCCCCCGGCGGGGGTGTTGTGCCGGTTGGTGGTGGTTGGCCCCGGGGGAAACCGCCGGAACGCCCGCGACGGGTCCGGTGCTTACGTTCGGCTCAACCCGGCGGAGCATAACGGGACATATCTGCCAGCATGGGGAACGGGGAGTGATCATCCACCTGGGCGTCCGGTCGTCCGGCCCCGCGACCCGACGGAGAGGCCATGCCGCCTGTGGAGACGTCATGACGGAGCCGCGCGCCGCGAGCGGGCGGAGCCCGGCGCACCCGCCCGGCCCGCCCGAGGTCACCGCCGCCAACCTCTGGGTGCCGATCGGGGCCCTGCTGCTGGCGATGCTGCTCGCCGCCCTCGACCAGACCATCGTCTCCACCGCGCTGCCCACCATCGTCAGCGACCTCGGGGGCCTGGACCACCTCTCCTGGGTGGTCACCGCCTACCTGCTGGCCTCCACCGCCGCCACCCCGCTCTGGGGCAAGCTCGGCGACATGTACGGCCGGAAGCGGTTCTTCCAGGCCTCCATCGTGATCTTCCTGATCGGCTCGGTGCTCTGCGGAATCGCCCAGAACATGGGCGAGTTGATCGCCTTCCGTGCTCTCCAGGGCCTCGGCGGCGGCGGCCTGATGGTGCTCTCCCAGGCGATCGTCGGCGATCTCGTCGCCCCCCGGGACCGCGGCAGGTACCAGGGCCTCTTCGGCGCCGTCTTCGGTGTCACCAGCGTCCTCGGGCCGCTGCTCGGGGGGCTGTTCGTCGACCACCTCAGCTGGCGCTGGGTGTTCTACGTCAACCTGCCGATCGGCGCGGTCGCCCTGGTGGTGATCGCGGCGGTGCTGCACGGGACGGAGGCCCGGCGCGAGCACCGGATCGACTACCTCGGCACCGCGCTGATCGCCGCCGTCGCCACCTGCCTGGTGCTGATGACCTCGCTCGGCGGCACCACCTGGGCCTGGAGCTCCTGGCAGGTCGTCGGCCTGGGCGTGCTCGGACTGGCGCTGCTGCTGGTCTTCGTCCAGGTGGAGCGCTCGGCCGCCGAACCCGTCCTGCCGCTGCGGCTGTTCCGCTCACGGACGTTCAGCCTGGTCGCGGTGATCTCCTTCGTGGTCGGCTTCGCGATGTTCGGTGCCCTCACCTACCTGCCGACCTTCCTCCAGGTGGTCCAGCAGGTCTCGCCCACCATGTCCGGCATCCACATGCTGCCGATGGTCCTCGGGATGCTGCTCACCTCGATCGGCTCCGGCCAGATCGTCGCCCGCACCGGCCACTACCGGGCCTTCCCGATCGCCGGGACGGCCGTCACCACGGTCGGCCTGCTGCTGCTCTCCCGGCTCGACGAGCACAGCGGCACCGCCGAGATGAGCCTCTACTTCCTGGTCTTCGGCCTCGGGCTGGGCCTGGTGATGCAGGTACTGGTGCTGATCGTGCAGAACTCGGTCGGCTACCAGGACCTCGGGGTGGCCACCGCCGGCGCCACCTTCTTCCGCTCCATCGGCGCCTCCTTCGGCGTCTCCATCTTCGGGACGGTCTTCGCCGGCGGCCTGCGCTCCCGGCTCGCCGACGCCCTGGCCGGGCAGCCGCTGCCGCCGGGCTTCCGGGTGGAGGCGATCACCGCCGACCCGCGCCTGATCACCCGGCTGCCCGCCGCCCTCCAGGCCGGCGTCCACCACGCCTACGCCGAGTCGATCACCCGGGTGTTCCTGTACGCGGTGCCCGTCGCGGCGGTCGCCTTCGTGCTGTCGCTGTTCCTGCGCGAGCAGAAGCTGCGCTCCACGGTGACCGCGCCCGACCTCAGTGAGTCGATCGGGATCAACCCGGTCGAGCGCTCCTCCCTGGACGAGATCGCCCGCGCGCTGTCCGTTCTGGGCACCCGGGAGGCCCGGCGCGACCTCTTCCGGCGGATCACCGCCACCGCCGGGCTCGACCTGCGGCCCGCCTCCAGCTGGCTCCTCCTGCAGATGCACCACCACGGCTCGGTGGAGCCCGCGGAACTGGCCGAGCGGCGGGTCGTCCCGGTCTCGGTCGTCGAGGAGGCCGTTCGGGAGGTGGAGGGCCGCGGCCTCGCCGCCCGCACCGGCGGCCTGCCGCTGCGGCTCACCGAGCCGGGGGAGGAGGCGGCGCTGCGGCTGGTCGCGGCCCGGCGCACCCAGCTCGCGGAACTGCTGGGGGACTGGGACGAGCGGCAGTACGAGGACCTCGCCGCACTCCTCACCCGGCTCAGCTCCACGCTCTGCGCCGACCGGCGGGACCGGCCGGATCCGCCGACCGGGCCGCAGCCGCCGTACCGGGGGGAGGGGCGGTCGTTCTAGCCGTCCCCAGCGCTGGTGCGGCGTTCCTCACGGGCCGCCGAACCAGCGCGGGGTGTCGAGCCGGAACGGGTCCCCGGGGGCGAGCAGCCGCAGACCGTCCTCGATCCGGCGGAGTTCCTCCTCGCCGAGGGCGGCGGACCACTCGGTGCGCAGTTCCTCGAAGATCCGCGCCGAGCGGACCAGGCAGTCCACGCCCCGCTCGGTGAGCCGGACCACCTTGCGGCGGGCGTCGGCCGGGTCGCTGCCGCGCTCGACGTAGCCGAGCTGCTCCAGGGTCTCGACGGTCTTGCCCGCGGCCTGCTTGGAGACGCCGAGCCGGCGGCCGAGTTCGACGGCGGTGGTGCCCCGGGGGCCGATCGCCTGGAAGACGAAGCCGTGCATCGGGCGCAGGTCCGGGTGCCCTTCGCGGGCGATCCGCTCGTGCAGTTCGTCGATGATCGTGCGGAAGGCCAGCAGCAGGCGCAGCGGCAGCTCGAAGCCGGGCGGGGCGGGTTCGCTTGACATGATAGACAACCTCATTGACCATATAGACAACGACATTGTCCATCTTAGGGGGTTCCTTCACCATGCCCGTGATCCGCTCCGCCGACGCCCGTCGCACCGAGACCCCGAACGCCGTCATGACCACCCTCGCCTCGCCCACCCAGGGTGCGACCGCCCTCGCCCAGTGGCGGGTCGAGATGCCCGCCGACCGGCAGGGCCCGCTGCACGCCATGGACACCGAGCAGATCTGGACCCTGCTGGCCGGCTCGGCCGAGGTCGACCTCGCGGGCGAGACCCTGACGGTCGCCGCCGGCGACACCCTCGCCCTCCCCGCCGACGTGCCCCGCCGCATCACCACCGCCGAGGGCTTCACCGCCCTCGTCGCCTCCCCGTCCCCCTCCCACGCCTACAACCCCGACGCCCGCACCCCCGAAGGCGCCTGCGCCCTCTCCCCGCGCGACGCCGACCGCCTCCTCCCGGCCTGGATCGCCTGAGCCTGAGCCCCGCCCCTTGCGGCCCCAGGGCCCGCAGCGCCCCACCGGCGGGGTGTGAGGTGTAGCAGACTGCTCGGGAGCAACCGAGCCGACGGCCGTACGGGCCCCGGCGGATCAGTGAGGAGCGGCATGTCCGTCGTCAAGATCAATGTCCTGACGGTGCCCGCCGAGCAGCGCGAGGTGCTGGAGCAGCGCTTCGCCTCGCGGGCCGGTGCGGTGGAGAACTCCGACGGCTTCGAGTGGTTCGAACTGCTGCGCCCGGTCGAGGGGACCGATCAGTACCTGGTCTACACCCGCTGGCGCAGTGAGGAGGACTTCAAGGCGTGGATGGAGGGCCCGATGCAGGCCGCCCACCGGGGCGGCGGTGAGGGCGGCGAGGCGCCGAAGCGGCCGGCCGCCTCCGGGTCCACGCTGTGGTCCTTCGAGGTCGTGCAGTCGGCGGGCCCGAAGGCCTGACCCGGCGGGTGGGTAGGAGGCGGACGGCGTGCCCCGGGGTTCCGGGGTGCGCCGTTCGGCGTTCAGGGGCGCTGCCCGATTCCGTCCGGGCCGATCGGGTGCGCGGTGAACGGGCTTGTGGTGTGCGGGAGTTCAGGCCGCGGCGGCGTACAGGGCCGCGCGCAGGCCGGGGACGGTCTCGCGGTCGGCGCGCCAGACCAGGCGGAGGTGGAGGGGCGGGGGAGCGAGGGGGAGGCGGACGAGGGTGCCGGAGGCGAGGGGCTCCCGGACGGCGAAGTCGGGGAGCAGGGCGATGCCGAGGCCCTGTTCGGCGCAGGCGCGGGTGACGGCGACGCCGCCGGTGGGGACGCGTTCGACGGCGTGGCCGAGCAGGCGCTCGCCGGCCAGCCGGAAGGAGCAGGCCGGGGTGTTCACCAGCAGGCGTTGGCCGCGCAGGTCCTCGCGGGTGAGGGCGGTGGCGCCGCCGAGCGGGTGGGCGGGGGCGGCGACCAGGGCGAGCGGGACGTCCTGGAGGTCGAGGTGGTCGAGCGGGGCGGGCGGCAGGTAGAAGCCGAGGTCGCCGAGCGGTCCGGCGGTGTCCAGGATGAGGGCGGCCTCCAGTGCTCCGGCCGCGACGCCGCCGAGCAGCGCGTCCCGGGTGGTGTCGGTGTGCAGCGCGACGTCCAGGCCGGGGCGGCGTTCGGCGAGCCGGGCCAGTACGGCCGGGACGTGGGTCGCGGCTATCGTCTCCAGCGCGCCGAGCCGCAGTCGGGCGCGGTCGGCGACCACCTCGCGGCGGGCCTGTTCGGCCTGGTCGAGCAGTGTGCGCGCCCAGGGCAGCAGCCGCTCGCCGGCCGCGGTGAGCCTGGTTCCGCGCGGGGCGTGGTCGAACAGCTCGGTGTCCAGGCTGTGTTCGAGGGTGCGGATCTGCTCGGAGACCGAGGAGGGGGCCAGGTCGAGCGCCACGGCCGCGGCGGTGACGGTGCGGTGGGTGGCCACGGCCTCGAAGACGCGCAACTGACGAAGTTCCACTGGTTTCTCCGGTTCCCCCGAACGCCCGCGTGCGGTCGCGGGCCCGCTCGGCCCGCTCGTGGTTCGTGCTGCGGCTCGTGTTGAGGTGTTCGCGATGATCCTGCCGGTGTTGCGGGACAGCGTACGGCGGCGTTCGGGCATTCCGAACGCCGCGTGCGCAATCACCGGTGGAGCGGGTACCGGTCAGGCGGGCGGTTTCCAGAGCTGGTTGGTGCCACCCGTGCAGTCCCAGAGTTCGAGCCTGGTCCCGTCGGCGCTGCCGCCGCCCCGGGCGTCCAGGCAGCGGCGGGAGCCCGGGTTGAGCAGGGTGCCGTCCGGGCGCGGGTACCAGCTCTGGGCGGCGGTGCCGTTGCAGTCGTAGAGCTGGACGGGGGTGCCGGCGGCGGTGCTGCCGTTGGTGACGTCCAGGCACTTGCCGAGAGCCCGGAGCGAGCCGTCCTGGCGGACGGTCCAGTCCTGGGCGCCGGTGGAGTTGCAGCGGTAGAGCTGGACGGCGGTGCCGTTGACGGTGGACGCCCCGTCGACGTCCGTGCACTGCCCGTCGATGCCGGTCACCGGCCCGCTGGGGCTGGGCGTGGTCCAGCGCTGTTTGGCGGTCGTCCCGCAGGCCTGCAGCAGCAGTCGGCCGTCCGCGCCGCTCAGGCAGCGGCCGGTCGACGGGTTCAGCAGCGAGGAGTCCGGCCCCCTGCGCCATTCCTGGTCGGCGGTCCGGGTGCAGTCCCGCAGGAGCACGGCGGCGCCGTCGGCGGAGCCGGCCGGGGTGAGGCAGCCGTCCAGGACGCCGATGCTGCCGTCCGAGCCGACGGTGGCGTCCTGGGCGGCCACGCCCGAGCAGTCCGTCGCCTCCAGCGGCCGGCCGGCGTCCCCGGCGGCGGCCGAGGCGTCCAGGCAGGCGCCGTCGGAGCCGGTGATCCGCCCGGACCAGGTGGAGACGGCGGGGGACGCGGGGGCGTCGACGCTGCCCCGTAGTCGGGGCGCGCGGGAGGAGGAGCCGACGGTGAGGCCGTACCGACCGCCGGGGACGCCCCAGCCGTGCACGCCCTCGTCCCAGACGGCGAAGGCGGAGCGGTCCAGCGGCAGGTCCACGTGGGTCGAGGCGCCGGGCGCCAGGGTGACCTTGTCGAAGGCCTTGAGCTGCTGCGGGGGTTCGCCGGCCGCGGCCGGGAAGGTCAGGTACAGCTGGGGCACCTCGGTGCCGGTCCGGCGGCCCCGGTTGGCGACGTCGAAGCCGACCCGGACCCGGCCGGCCTGGTCGGGGCCGGTCACGGTGAGGCCGCCGTAGTCGAAGGTGGTGTACGAGAGGCCGTGGCCGAAGGGGAACAGCGGGGCGGTGCCGCTCGCGTCGTACCAGCGGTAGCCGACGCCGAGGCGCTCGGTGTAGTGGTAGGTGCCGTCCGTGCCCGGGTACTGGGCGGCGTCCCGGATCGGGGTGGCGTCGGCGGAGGTCGGAAAGGTGACGGGCAGTCGCCCGGCCGGGTCGACGTCGCCGAACAGCACGTCGGCGAGCGCGGCGCCGCTCTGCTCGCCCGGGTACCAGGCCTCGACCACGGCGGGCACCGCGTCCAGCCACGGCATGGTGACCGGGCCGCCGGTGTTCAGCACCACCACGGTGCGCGGGTTGGCCCGGGCGACGGCCCGGATCAGCGCGTCGTCCGCCGCGGTGAGGTCCAGCGAGCCGCGGTCGGCGCCCTCGGTCTCCTGGTCGCCGACCACCACCACCGCGACGTCCGCCCCGGTGGCCGCCGCGGCCGCCGCGGCCGGGTCGTCGCCGGGGTCGTGGCGCACCTCCGTGTTCGGGCCGACCCGGGCCGCGATGCCCTGGCGGGGCGTCACCGTGTGCTCGGCGTACGGGGTGACGTGCGAGGAGCCGCCGCCACCGGTGTAGGCGCGGTCCGCCCAGGGGCCGATCACGGCGACGGACTTGAGCCGGGCGGCGTCCAGCGGCAGGGCGGCCCCCTCGTTGCGCAGCAGAACCGTTCCGGCAGCGGCGGCGGTCCGGGCGTCGCGCGCTCCGGCGGCCGGGTCGACCGGGGGCGCCTGGACGCCGTCGAGCGCTCCCGTGCGCGCCATCAGCCGCAGCACCCGGCGGACCTGGTCGTCCAGCACGGCCGGGGCGAGCCGGCCGTCCGCCGCGGCGGCGGGCAGGTCGGCGAAGTAGCTCGAACCGCCGAACTCCTGGTCCAGCCCGCCGGCGGCGGCGTTGACGGCGGAGTGGGTGGCCGGGTAGTCGGAGCCGACCACCCCGTCGAAGCCCCAGCGGCCCTTGAGCACGTCGCGCAGCAGCGGGAAGTTCTCGCACGCCCAGACGCCGTTCACCGGGTTGTAGCCGCACATCGCCGACCAGGCCCGGCCCTCCCGCACCGCGGCCCGGAAGGCGGGCAGTTCGATCTCGGCCAGGGTGCGCTCGTCCACGTCCGAGCCGTACGACTGGCGGTTGTCCTCCTGGTTGTTGGCCGCGAAGTGCTTGACCTGCGCGGCGACGCGCTGCGCCTGGATGCCGCGCACCTCGGCGGTGGCGAGCCGCCCGGCGAGGTACGGGTCCTCGCCCAGGGTCTCGAAGTTCCGCCCGCCCTGAGGGGTCCGGACGATGTTCACCATGGGCGCGTACAGCACCTGGTAGCCGCGCGCCCGGGTCTCCCGGCCCAGCACGTCGCCGTACCGGGTGGCCAGCGCCGGGTCGAAGGCGGCGGCCAGCGCGACGGGTGCGGGCAGCGCGGTCGCCGGGCGGCCGTCCCGGACGCCGGCCGGGCCGTCCGTCAGCAGCAGCGGCGGGATGCCGAGCCGGGGCACGCCCGCGACGTAGCCGACGGAGTCCACCCCGGCGGGGGCGTCCCGGCCGCGCAGCAGGGTGACCTTCTCGTCGGTGGTCAGCTGGGCGAGGAGGCTCTCGATCCGCTGCTCCGGCGAACCCGGCCCGTCCTTCGGGCGCTCGCCCGGCGCGGCCGCGGCGCTGCCGGCCGTGGCGGCGGCCAACAGGCAGCCACCGAGGCCGAGCCGGAGGATTCGCATTCGCAGGGAGGGACGTCGCATGGCAACCACCACCGATCGACGGAGTCGTGGACGGCCGGGCGGGCCTAAAAAGTGACGATCCGTCAAATCTACGGTGGTTCGGCCCCGCACGGCAGGTGGCGCGCCGGGGCGTGTCGGGTATGTCCGGTGCGCGCGCCGGGCGGTGCGCGCGCCGCCGTCCGCCCCCCCGGGGGGCGGGAGTCGGTGCCGCGGCGGGGGCTGGGGCGGGGTCAGCCCAGCTCGGCCAGGGCCTGCTGCGCCGCCCGCGTCTTCGGGTGGCCCTCGCCGAAGTGCTCCTGCCAGGCGGCGGCGTTGGCCCGGAGGGCCTCGCGGGCCTCCGGCAGGCGGCCCTGGGCGGCGAGGACCCGGCCCCGGAGCGTGCCGACCTCCAGGGCGCGGTGGTGGTTCGGCCCGAGCGTGCGGCGGCAGAGCTCCGAGGACTTCTCCAGGGACGGCGCCGCGTCCTTCCCCAGCCCGAGCAGCGTGACCGCCGCGACGAGGTGGAGCGCGGCCTCCAGTTCCTCCTCGCCGACGGGGTCCGGCGTGGGGCGTTCGAGGGCGGGGCGGAGCGCCGACAGCGCTTCGTCGTGGCGGCCCTGCGCGTTCAGGGCGCGGGCCAGGCCGAGCCGGGCGGTGAGGAGGAAGCGGGCGTCCAGGCCCGCGATGCCCGCCGCCTGTTCGACGGCGGTGCGGGTCTCGGCCTCCGCCTCGACCGCCCGGCCTCGGCCCGCCAGCGAGAGCACCAGGGCGTTCCGCGCGGCCATCCCGAGCAGCACGCCACCGGGACCGCCCGAGGCCGCGACGTCCATCAGCGCCCGGGCCTGCGCCTCGGCCTCCTGGAAGCGGCCCAGGTAGACGAGTGCCTGCGTCCGGTCGGACTGGGCCTTGAGCACCCGGACACCGACGCCGCCCGCGGCGGCGGCCGCCTCCAGCTCCGTCCAGCGGGCGACCGCCTCGGCGTGGCGGCCGAGCGTGCCGAGTGCCGCGGCCTCGACCTCCATCGCGGCGTGGGTGTACTCGACGTCGACCTGACCGGCGAGTTCCAGGAGGAGGACTGCCTCGGCCCGCGCCTCCTCGGCCCGCCCCGTCCGCACCTGGACCTGGGCGAGCCCCAGCCGGGCCCGGCGGACGAGCTCACCCCGGCCGGTCGGGTCGGGCGCCAGCCGCAGCACCTCGCGCAGCTCGGCCTCCGCCTCGGCGCGGCGCTGGAGGCGTTCGAGCGCGCGCGCCCACACCACCCGGCTCGCCAGGGTGGTGGCATCGTCCGGGCCGAAGACCTTCGAACGGATGCGGACCGCCTCGCGCGCCACGGGCTCCGCGTCCTGTGCGCGCCCCCGGTTGAGCAGGCGGATGCCCTCCCGGTGCAGCTCCTGCGCCTTGGAGTCCCGCCACTGCTGGATCAGTCCCACGTCGTACCCCCTCCGTCGATCACGACCGGGCGATGGTAGCGGGGCACCGGGGCGTCGCCCCCGGGCGGTGCGGTCCCGGCCTCCGGGCACCGCCTGCCGGGTCCCGCGAGGGGGTGGGTAGATTCTCGATCATGAGAACGACAACGGGGGACGGTCGGTCGGTGCGGGCGGCGCTCGACCGCCTGGGATCGGCACACCCGACGGCGGAGCGCTCCCGCACACTCCTGGGCGGGGCGCTGATCGCCGTCTCGGTCCTGCTCTTCGCCTGGATCCTCGTCCTCGGGTCGGCCACCCGAGGGCAGGCCGAGGTCAGGAACTGGTCCACGGTGTGGATCGGCATGGACGTCCTCCAGGTCGTCGGCCTGATCGCCACCGCCAGGCTGCTCGTCCGGCGCTCACGCCTGACCGCCCTGGCCGCCGCTGCGGCCGCCACCCTGCTCCTCCTCGACGCCTGGTTCGACGTGATGACCGCCGAGGGCGGCGGCGCCTGGTACACCGCCCTCGCGATGGCGTTCCTCGTCGAACTCCCGGCCGCGCTCGGGCTCGCCGCCCTGGCCCGGTCCGCGCTGGACTGGGGAGCCCCGGACCGCTGAGTCCTGGGCCGCCGGGTCCTACCGGCGCCGGCCGGGAGGACTACCAGGTGAAGAAGTCGACCAGTTCCGCCGGGGCCGGCAGCGGTGCGTCCGCCGGGAGGGGGCGGATCTGGACGAAGGCGTGCTCGAACTGGGAGTACGAGAACGGGTCCAGGCCCGGGGCCACCACCAGGGCGTTGTCGCCGCGGCGCCAGACGCGGTAGCGCCAGACACTGCCGGAGTGCGGTCGCCGTTCGTGGCTGACGTCGTGGTCGGGCGGGCCGAGCAGGGTGGTGAACCGGGCGGCGACGGCGTCCAGTTGCTCGGTGAAGGTGTCGGTCTCCTGGTCGGTGCTGCTCTGCCAGCCGGGGAGGGTGCCCCAGAAGTCCTCGGCCATCCCGCCGTCGGGGTGCACGTAGTACTCGTAGGCGAAGGGCAGGAAGAGGCAGTCGTCGCCGTAGACGAGGTGGCCCGCCGGTGTGCAGGCCTTCTCGTTCAGCTCGCCGAGGTGGTCGCCGGTGGAGTGCCAGCCGGCGTCGGTCATCGCGCGTTCGCCGACATCGCCGTCCGTCCAGTCGAGGTCCGCCATCGCCACCAGCCGGGCCGCCAGTTCGGGGTCGACGGGGCAGTACGCGGTGATCCAGGGATCGTCGTCCTGGTCGGCCTCGTAGCCGGGGGATTCTGCGGACACTGGGGTGGACTCCCGTTCTGGCGGACGTTTCGAACGGTCACCCTAGCGGCGGCCGGAAGTCGACGGGGGCGTCGAAGGCCGCGCGGCGGGTGGTGCGGCGCAGGGCGCGCAGGACGGGGGTGCCGAGGGTGAGGCAGAGCACGACGGTGAGGGCGGCGCGCGGGAGGTCCCAGCCCAGGGAGGTGGTGAGGCAGTAGGCGGCGAAGCGGACCAGGTTGGCGGACAGCGGGTCGCCGGGGTGGAAGGAGATGGAGCTGGCCAGGCCGCCGATGTACGGCCAGCCCTGGAGGTTCATGATCGTGCCGTACAGGACGGCGGAGACGGCGCCGTACCCCGCCAGCAGCAGCAGTTCGCGGCGGCCGCGCAGCGCGGCCGGGCCGGGCAGCAGGCCCGCGCCGAGGCAGACCCAGCCCATGGCGAGCATCTGGAACGGCAGCCACGGTCCGACCCCACCGGTGAGCAGTGCGGAGGTGAACATCGACAGCGAGCCGAGGACGAAGCCGAAGCCGGGGCCGAGGACCCGCCCCGACAGCACCATCAGGAAGAACATCGGTTCCAGGCCCGCCGTCCCCGCCCCCAGCGGCCGCAGCGCGGCGCCGGCCGCCGCCAGCACCCCCAGCAGGGCGACGGACTTGGCGTCCAGGCCCGGCGCCCCGCCGCCCGCCGTACGGCCTTCGGAGATCTGCGCGATGACGACGGCCAGCAGCAGTGGCAGCAGCAGGGCGAACAGCCACGGCGCGTCGGCGGAGTGGCCGACCAGGGCCGATCCGGTGGAGGCGAGCAGCGGCCAGCCGAAGGCCGTCACGCCGACCAGGGAGACCAGGGACAGTGCCGCGACGGAGCGGCGGCCGAGCGGTACGGGTCGGCTGCTCATGCGTTCAGTGCCTCCGCGACCTGCCGGACGGTGAGCCACGGTCCGGGCGCCAGCACCTTGGCGACCTGCGGCGCGAAGGCGGGGGAGGAGACCACCACCTCCGCGGTCGGGCCGTCGGCGACGATCTCGCCCTCGGCCAGGATCAGGGTGCGGTGGGCGAGTTCGGCGGCGAGCTCGACGTCGTGGGTGGCCAGCAGGACGGCGTGCCCCTCGGCCGCGAGCCCGCGCAGGATCTCGACCAGCCGGGCCTTGGCGGCGTAGTCCAGGCCGCGGGTCGGCTCGTCCAGGAGCAGTAGCGGGGGCCTGGCGGTGAGGACGACGGCGAGGGCGAGGGTGAGCCGCTGGCCCTCGGAGAGGTCCCGGGGGTGGGCGGTGCCGTCGATGCCGGGCAGCAGGCGTTCGACCAGGGCGCGGCAGGTGCCCGCGGCGGCCCCGGCGTCCGCGTCCGCGGCGGCGCACTCGGCGGCGACGCTCTCCCCGTAGAGCAGGTCGCGCGGGTCCTGGGGGACGAGGCCGACGTGCCGGATCAGTTCGGCGGGGCGGGTGCGGTGCGGGGTGCGGCCGCCGACGGTGACGCGGCCGGAGTCGGGGGCGTGCAGGCCGACCAGGCTGCCGAGCAGGGTGGACTTGCCGGCGCCGTTGCGGCCCATCAGGGCGGCGATCTCGCCGGGGCGCAGCGTCAGGTCGACCCCGCGCAGGGCCTGGACCGGGCCGCGCCGTACGGCCAGGCGGGCGCAGTCGGCGATCGGAGCGCCGTCGGGAACGGCGACGGCGCCGGGCGCGTGCCCGTCCAGGTCGGCGCGCAGCGCGGCGGCCTTGCGCCGGGCGTCCCGGACGGACAGCGGCAGCGGCCGCCAGCCGGCGAGCCGGCCGAGGCCGACCACCGGCGGGTGCACGGGGGAGTGCGCCATCACCTCGGCGGGTTCGCCCAGGACGGGCGGTTCGCCCGGGGTCAGCAGCAGCACCTGGTCGGCGTACTGGACGACCCGCTCCAGCCGGTGCTCGGCCATCAGTACGGTGGTGCCCAGGTCGTGCACCAGTCGTTGCAGCACGGCCAGCACCTCCTCGGCGGCGCCCGGGTCGAGCGCCGAGGTGGGCTCGTCCAGGACCAGGACGCGCGGGTGCACGGTGAGCACCGAGCCGATCGCGACGCGCTGCTGCTGGCCGCCGGAGAGCGAGCCCAGGGCGCGGTCGCGCAGGTCGGCGAGGCCGAGCAGGTCGAGGGTCTCCTCGACCCGGCGCCGCATCACGTCGCCGGGCAGGCCCAGCGACTCCATGCCGTAGGCGAGTTCGTCCTCGACGGTGTCGGTGACGAAGTGCGCCGCCGGGTCCTGGCCCACGGTGCCGACCAGGTCGGCGAGTTCGCGCGGCCGGTGTTCGCGGGTGTCCCGGCCGCCGACGGTGACCCGGCCGTGCAGCACCCCGCCGGTGAAGTGCGGCACCAGGCCGCTGACGGTGCCCAGCAGGGTGGACTTGCCGGAGCCCGAGGGGCCCACCAGCAGGCAGAGTTCGCCCTCGGGCACGGTGAGGTCGACCCCCGCCAGCGCCGGGGCGGCGGAGTCCGCGTACCGGACGGAGACCTGCTCGAAGGTGATCACGATGCCCTCCGGGGCGGGGTCGGGGCGGCGAAGGCCGGTACCAGGCCGAGGAGTACGGCCAGGACGGCGGCCAGCGGCAGCTCGGGGACGGTCGGCGGGACGACGGTGGGGGCGAAGGCGGCCGGATCCCGTGTCGCGAGGTAGCTGAACAGGGCGGCGGCGGCGACCCCGGACCCGGCGGTCAGCCACTCCGGCAGCGCCCACGGGTCGGGCCGGTAGCGGGATCTGACGGACCGTCGGTTACCGAGCAGCAGTCCGGTGAAGGCGGCGGCCAGGCCCAGCAGCAGCACCGGCGGCGCCCAGCCGGCGCCCCCGGCGGTCAGCAGCCCGTACGCGGCCAGGCAGACCCCGAGCAGCCCGGCCAGGGTGAGCGCGGCCGTCACCCGGGCCAGTCGGCGCGGTACGTCGGCGGTGCGGCCGAAGCCGCGGGTGTCCATCGCCGCCGCCAGGGCGATCGAGCGTTCCAACGCGCCCTCCAGGACGGGGAGTCCGACGCTCAGCACGGCCGCGACGCCCTTGTCGCTGCGGCCGCGCAGGCGGCGGGCGGCGCGCAGCCGGCGTACGTCGGCGACCAGGTTCGGCGCGAAGGTCATCGCCACCACCACGGCCACGCCCGCCTCGTAGAGCGCGCCGGGCAGGGCGCGCAGCAGCCGGGCGGGGCTGGCCAGCGAGTTGGCGGCGCCGACGCAGACCAGCAGGGTGGCCAGCCGCAGCCCGTCGTACAGCGCCGCGAGCACGCCTTCGAGGGTGACCCGCCCGCCGATCCGCACCCCCTGCGCCCAGGCGGGGAGCGGGACTTCGGGCAGGCCGAACAGTGTGTGGGTGCCGGGGACGGGCGAGCCGAGCAGTACCGCGAAGACCAGCCGGATGCCGAGCACCAGCAGTCCGAGGCGCAGGAACGCCCCGTACGAACGCGACCAGGGCGCGTCGCCGCGGCGCGCCGCGACCACGTACCCGGCGGTCGCGGCGAGCAGCAGCAGGAGCACCGGGTTGGTGGTGCGGGTCGCCGTCGCGCCGAGCCCGAGTGCCCACAACCACCAGGCCCCGGGGTGCAGTTGGCGCGGTCCGACGGGCGGGCGGGTGCTGCGGGTGCTGCGGGTGGTGCTGCTCACGGATCTGTCCTGGGAACGGGGTCGGGGCGTGTCACGGCACGCCTCAGGGGTGACGGCGGCGGCGCGCCTGCCAGACGGCGCCACCGGCGAGGACGGCGACCAGCGCGCCGCCGGCGGCCAGCCCGAGGTCCGGGCCGCTGCCGCTGCCGCTGTTGCCACTGCCGCTGCCGCCGTCGGCGCCGGCCTTGGGCCGGGCGGCGGCGCCCGCGTCCACCTGGTCGCCGCAACCGGCCCCCGGGTAGCCGGCGATGGCGCACAGCATCCCGTTGGACTCGTAGCGCAGCGGCGGGGCGACGGCGGCCAGCACCTCGGCCGAGGTGGCGCGCGGTGCGACGCTCGCGCAGGCGGTCCGCGACTCGGGCGGCGCGGCGGCGGACGCTCCGGCGTCCTGGGCCGTGCCGAAGTCCAGCACCACGGCGACCCGCTTGCGGCCGTCCTGGGCGGGGGTGGCGGCGCAGATCCCGTCGAACCCGGACGCCGTGCGCGGCCGGGCGGCGTCCTGTCCGCCGTCCGGGCTGAGGGCGAACCGCCAGCCGTCCACCGAGCCGTCCGGCGGCACGGAGATCGCGGGCCCCTGCTGCTGGTACGTCCAGGCCCCGCCGTCGGCCCCGCGCCAGAACGACCAGTACCGGTACCCGGCGGCCTGCGCCGGGGTGGCGCAGGCCGGCAGCACCAGGGTGCCGAGCAGGGCGAGCAGCAGGGCGGCCGGTGCCCGCCGGGGGCCGCGGCCCCCGGCGACGTCACGCAGGGCCCGCATCAGAGCTTCGGGTTGCGCTTGCGCTGGAGGCTGAGCAGCAGCCCGCCGCCGACGCCGATCAGGAGGCCGACGATGATCAGCCAGAACTGCCCGATGCCGTCGCTCTTCTTCTTCGCCGGGGTGGCGGTGGTCGAGGCGGCCTCGGCCTTGGGCGCCGGGCCGAGGGCGGTGAGCTGGCCGGTGAGGGCGGCGTCGCCGCGGTGGGTGGCCTGGCCGACCAGCAGGAGGGTGGCGGTGGCGGCGGCGTCGGTGCCGTTCTTGGTCCAGGTGGCGCCCTGCCCCTCCAGCCAGTCGACGGCGTCGGTGGCCTCGTCGGGGTGGCCGCTCTGGACGAGGGCGAGGGCCGCCCAGGCGGTGGCGGTGTAGTCGGGCTTGGGCTCGGCGCCGGGGGTGGTGAGGGTGAGGTGTCCGTCGCCGGAGCCGAGCTGGGCGGCGAGGTAGGCGCTGACGGCCTCGCCGGCTTCGGCGTGCGGCACGGTGGCGGGCGCGGAGCCGTCGGCGCAGGCGAGGGGCTTGGCGCTGGCGTCGGCGTGCACCGAGGAGGCGACCGGCAGGTGCCCGCCGGCGGCGGCGAGGGCGGCCTGGGCGGTGGCGAGGGTGTTGGGGGCGAGGGTGCCGGCGGCCGGGTCGGGCTGGAAGGCGAAGGCGCCGCGCTGGTCGGCGGGGGCGGCGCAGCCGAGCTGGAAGCGGGCGAGGCCGTCGAAGGCGTTCTTCCCGGCGGCGCCGCCGGTGCCGGGCTTGGCGATGCTCGCCGGGTCGGTCCGGGTGGCGAACAGCGCGTTGACGACCAGGCCGGTGGAGTTGGCGTCGCCGGGGTTGCCGGGGTTGTAGGCCCAGCTGCCGTCGGCGTTCTGGGTGGCCTTGAGCCACTGGAGGCCCTTGTCGACGGCGGGCTGGTGCCCGCCGACGGCGACCAGGGCCTGGAGGGCGACGGCGGTGGCGTTGCTGTCCTCGGTCTTGGGGTCGCAGGCCGCGCCGGGGGCCCGGTAGGAGGGCCAGCCGCCGTCCTCGCACTGCTGTCCGGTGAGCCAGTCGACGGCGGAGTCGGCGGGGGTGACCTTGGCCGCCGTCAGCGCGGTGAGCGCGAGGGACTGCCGCCAGACGCCGTCGTACGTCGGGTCGCTCCTGCCGTACAGGCCGTCCGGGGTGGCGGCGGCCGTGGGCGACGGGCTGTCGGCGAGGGCCGGTCCGGCGGCGAGGCCGGCGAGCAGCGCGGCGGACAGGGCGGCGGCGCCCAGGCGGGCGGCGGTCAGCATGGTGCGGTGTGCCTTTCGGTGAGCGGTGGCGGGCCCCGGCGGGGGCCGTTCCGTAGTCCTCGACGGGTGCCGGGCGGGTGCGGGTGCCCGGTTCGCCGCTCGTCCCTCCCCGGGTGCCCCGGCTCGCCCGGGGCGCCGGGGGGCGCGGTCGGGCTCACGGTTGCGGGTCAGCGCCGGATTCGCACCGGCTTCCCCCGGGGGAGGAGCGGGATGGAGTTGTGCTGCCCGTCGACTCTAACCGCCGGGCCGCGGCGCGCGGGTCGGCCGGGGCGGCGGGGAGCTGGAACAGGTTCCAGTAATCGCCTCCGGTGACCGCCCCGCCGACCGGGGCGGTCAGGGCAGTGCGAGCAGCCGGGCCGCGGTGTGCAGGTCGGCCCGGACCTCGGCGATCGAGGCGCGCCCGGAGAGCCAGGCGACCAGGGCCGAGTGCCAGGTGTGCTCGATCACCCGGACGGCCGCGCGCTGGCCCTCGCTGGGCGGGCCGGACTGCCCGATCGCGTCCAGGATGAGCTGTCCGGTGGCGGCGCTGACCTGGTCCACCTCGGTGCCGACCGAGCGGTCCGCGAAGCTGAGCGCCCGGACCATCGCCTCGGCCAGCAGCGGCTCGCGCTGGAGTGCGTGGAAGGCCCGGGTGAGGGCGTCGGCGACCCGCAGGGCCGGCTCCGGATCGGTCGGCGGGTGCCGCCGGATGTGCTCCTGGAGCCCCTGGAGCTGCTCCAGCATGACCGCGACCAGCAGGTGGACCTTGGACGGGAAGTACCGGTACAGCGTCCCGAGGGCGACCTGGGCGCTCTCCGCGACCTCCCGCATCTGCACCGCCTCGTACCCGCCTCGGGCGGCCAGCGCGGTGGCGGCGCGCAGGATGCGGCGGCGCCGCTCGGCCTGGCGCGCGGACAGCGGCGGCTCGCCCGGTGCGGGGGAGGCGGGGCTCACGGACGTGGTCGGCGACGGCAAGGGTGCTCCCGGGGGCGCGTGGGTGGCGGCGTGCTCCAGAAAGGTCGACCCGAAGTCGACCCGCGGTCGGTCGGGCCCGGCGTGGCGGGAATCACCAGCCCTGGCTCCTGAGCGAAAGCTACGGGCCGGTATCTTCGAGGTCTCTCATTGTTCACACGGTCGATGACGAGTTCCACAGCCACTGAAACCTGATCTACTTTAGCGACCGGTGCCACCGTTGGGCGCCGCTCGCACCGATAGCAGCCAGAGATGAGGGCCGAGGATGACCGCGCAGCCGCTGCGGATTGCCCTGCTGTCATACCGCGGGGACCGGTTCTGCGGCGGTCAGGGCGTGTACGTACGGCACCTCTCCCGGGAGCTGGCGCGGCTCGGCCACCACGTGGACGTGATCGGCGCCCAGCCCTACCCCGTGCTGGACGAGGTCGAGGGCCCCGGCTCGGTCCGCCTGGTCGAGCTGCCCAGCCTGGACCTCTACCGCGCCGACGACCCCTTCCGCACCCCCGCCCGCGGTGAGTTCCGCGGCCCGGTGGACGTGCTGGAGTTCGCCACCATGCGCACCGGCGGCTTCCCCGAACCGCTCACCTTCTCGCTGCGCGCCCGGCAGTACCTGGCCCGGCACAAGGGCCGCTACGACGTGGTGCACGACAACCAGACCCTCGGCTACGGCCTGCTCGGCCTGGCCCGGCACGGCTTCCCGCTGGTCACCACGATCCACCACCCGATCACCGTGGACCGGCAGTTGGAGCTGGACGCGGCCACCACCCGGGGCAAGCGGCTGTCGCTGCGCCGCTGGTACGCCTTCACCCGGATGCAGCGCCGGGTCGCGGCCCGACTGGACCACGTGATCACCGTCTCCGGCACCTCGCAGCGCGAGATCGCCGAGCACCTGGGCGCCGCCCCCGGCGCGATCTCGGTGGTGCCGATCGGCGCCGACACCCGGCTCTGGTCGCCCTCGGCGCGGATCGAGCGGGTCCCGGGCCGGATCGTCACCACCTCCAGCGCGGACGTGCCGCTCAAGGGCCTGGTGTTCCTGGTCGAGGCGCTGGCCAAGGTCCGCACCGAGCGGGACGCCCACCTGGTGGTGGTCGGCAAGCCGCAGAAGGAGGACGGGCCGGTGGCCGAGGCGGTGCGCCGCTTCGGGCTGGCGGAGCACATCGAGTTCCGCACCGGGCTGAGCGACCGGGAGCTGGTCGACCTGTACCGCTCGGCCGAGGTCGCCTGCGTCCCGTCGCTGTACGAGGGCTTCTCGCTGCCCGCCGCCGAGGCGATGGCCACCGGCACCCCGCTGGTGGCGACCACCGGCGGGGCGATCCCCGAGGTGGCCGGGCCGGACGGCGGGACCAGCCTGGCGGTGCCGCCGGGGGACGCGGGCGCCCTGGCCGCCGCGCTCGGCCGGCTGCTGGACGACCCGGAGCTGCGCGCCGAGCTCGGCGCGGCCGGCCGGGAGCGGGTGCTGGCCCGGTTCACCTGGGAGCGGGCCGCCGAGCTGACCGCCGAGGCCTACCGCGCGGCGATCGCCACCGGCGTCGGCGCCCGGGCCCGCTCCGGACCGGGCTGGCGGTACGTGCCCTGAGGGGCGGGCTCGTGAGCGAGCCGCTCCGGGCGTTGAGGCGAGTGTGACCTGACGAAGCATCAAGAACGCTTGGTGGCAATAGAAATGGGAGCCCTGCAGTGCTGACCGTCGATTTCTCGCGCTTCCCGCTCGCCCCCGGCGACCGGGTGCTCGACCTGGGCTGCGGCGGGGGCCGGCACGCGTTCGAGTGCTACCGCCGCGGCGCCAACGTGATCGCCCTCGACCAGAACGCCGAGGAGATCGCCGAGGTCAAGAAGTGGTTCGCGGCGATGGAGCTGGCCGGCGAGGCCCCGGAGGGCGCGTCGGCGGTCGCGATGGAGGGCAACGCGCTGGCGCTGCCGTTCGAGGACGACTACTTCGACAAGATCATCATCTCCGAGGTGATGGAGCACATACCCGATGACAAGGGCGTGCTCAACGAGATGTTCCGGGTCCTCAAGCCGGGCGGCCTGATCGCCGTCACCGTGCCGCGCTGGCTGCCGGAGAAGATCTGCTGGGCGCTGTCCGACGATTACCACGAGGTCGAGGGCGGCCACATCCGGATCTACCGGGGCGACGAACTCCTCGGCAAGCTCAAGGACGCCGGCCTGGAGCCGTACGGCACCCACCACGCGCACGCCCTGCACTCGCCGTACTGGTGGATCAAGTGCGCGGTCGGCGTGGACAACGACAAGGCGCTGCCGGTCAAGGCCTACCACCAGCTGCTGGTCTGGGACATCGTCGGCACCCCGGTGATCAGCTCGATCACCAAGGCCGCCGAGAAGGCGCTCAACCCGCTCATCGGCAAGAGCTTCGTCGCCTACGCCGCCAAGCCGAACAAGGTCGAGCGCGCGCCGGGCGGGGCGGAGTGACCGCCGCCGTCCCCGAGGTGCTGCTGCTCGACGGGGTGCTGGACGCCGAGCAGGCGGCCGACACCGTGCGCAGCATCCTGGCCGAGCAGCGCCCCGACGGCGCCATCCCCTGGTTCGCGGGCCACCACCTCGACCCCTGGGACCACACCGAGGCCGCGATGGCCCTGGACACCGCCGGGGAGCACGCCGCCGCCGAGGCCGCCTACCGCTGGCTCGCCTCCCGGCAGAACCCCGACGGCTCCTGGTACGCCGCGTACACCGACGGCACGGTCACCGACCGGGCCAAGGAGAGCAACTTCTGCGCGTACATCGCGGTCGGGGTCTGGCACCACCACCTCAGCACCGGCGACGACGCCTTCCTGGAGTGGATCTGGCCGGTGGTCCGGCGGGCGCTGGACTTCATCGTCGGCCTGCGGCTGCCCGGCGGCCCGATCGCCTGGCGGGTCGGCGAGGACGGCGCGGCCACCGGGGAGGCGCTGCTGACCGGCTCGTCCAGCATCCTGCACGCGCTGCGCTGCGGGCTGGCCGTCGCCGACTACCTGGAGGAGCCGCAGCCCGACTGGGAGCTCGCGGCCGGCCGGCTGCGGCACGCCATCGCCCACCACCCCGAGCGGTTCCTCGACAAGGACCGCTACTCGATGGACTGGTACTACCCGGTGCTCGGCACCGGCCTGCGCGGCGACGCGGCGGTGGCGCGGATCGAGCGGGACTGGGAGCGCTTCGTCGTCCCCGGCCTCGGCGTGCGCTGCGTCAGCGACCGCCCGTGGGTGACCGGCGGCGAGAGCGCCGAACTGGCGCTCGCGCTCTGGGCGATCGGCCAGTCCGACCGCGCGGTGGACATCCTGCGCTGGATCCAGCGGCACCTGCGGCACGAGGACGGCTCGTACTGGACCGGGTACGTCTTCGAGGACGACGCGATCTGGCCCGAGGAGCGCACCACCTGGACGGCCGGGGCGCTGCTGCTCGCGGTCGCCGCGCTCGGCGGGGACCCGGCGACCGTCGCGGTCTTCGGCGGGGACCAGCTGCCCGCCGGGCTGGTGGTCCAGGACTGCTGCTGAGGGCCTCCCGGCCCCCGGGAACACGGAAGGGGCGGGACCGGTGATCCGGTCCCGCCCCTTCTCCGTGCCGTCGCGCGGCTCGCGTCCGCGCCGCGGCGTCAGCCGCGCTGGATGCCGGCGGTGTCGGCCAGCACGCCCTGGGTGCCGTCCGGCAGCTGGGCGACCAGGGCCGCGCCGCGCTGCTCGACGGCCAGGTACCAGGTGCCCGGCACGACCTCGCCGACCGGGGCGCCGACCGGGTTGTCCTTCGGGGCCAGCTGGCGCGGGGCCGGGACGGCGAACCAGAAGGGCTGGAAGTCCGCCGCCGGGGCGGCCGGCTGGGGGGCGGCCGGGGTCGGCTGCGGGGCCGGCGCGGCGGCGTCCTGCGGACCGGCCTGCAGCGGCTGGCCCGGCTGCGGCTGGCCGGCGGCCGGGTAGCCGTAGCCACCGGCCGGCTGGGCGCCGAAGGCCGGGTCGTGACCCTGGTTCGGGTAGCCGTACTGGCCCGGGCCGGGCTGGCCGGGGGCACCCGGGTGGCCGGGCTGACCCGGCATCGGGTAGCCGCCCTGGTACGGGACGGCCGGGCGCTCGTTGACCAGCGGGGCCTTGAGCGCCGGCACCAGCGGTGCGGCCGCGGCCGCACCGGCCAGCACGAGCAGCGAGATGAGGCCGAGCCAGGCACCGAAGCCGTGGCTGAGCGTGGTGGCCGACGGGCCCCCGCCGAGCGCCCAGACCGAGGTCCAGAGCGCGGCGACGCTGAACGCGATGCCCCACTGGTCCAGCCGCAGGCCGAGCACCTGGCGGTTGGCCGCGGCGGGGCCCTGGAAGCGCTGCACCAGGATCAGGACGGCCGCGGCGATCCCCAGGAGGTAGATCGACGGCAGGATGGGGAACAGCTGGGTGCTCCACGCGTTCTGCGAGGTGTCCCCGCAGTACCGGCCGCTGCAGTCCACGGTCCAGTAGGGCAGGAAGGAGGCGATGAACAGCAGGACGGCCGCGCCTGCGACGGCGGCGTCTCCCCTGGTGAGAGCGCGCAGATTCACTTACGTTCCCCTCGTTGACGTGTCGTGGACGGTGCTTCGTGCGGTCGGTCCGACCGGCCGAAACTCCCGAACGGACCAGAAGCCTAGGCCCAACCGTCCCACCGGTGCACGGCGGGACCGGGAACGGGTCGAAGTCGTTGCAAACCGTGCCGACTCGGCGGGTGTCCGCCGGTCGGCCCGCTTCACCCCAACTCCCTTGCCCGGTCCGGTCAGTGGGTGGTCAGGAAGGCGCCCAGTGCGTCGGCGATCCCCTGGGCGGCCTGCTGCCGCCACTGAGGGTCCGTCATCCGTCGGGCGTCCGCGGAGTTGCGCATGTTACCGCACTCGATGAACACCTTGGGAACCGCGGAGAGGTTGAGGCCGCCCAGGTCGGAGCGGGTGTCCAGGCCGTCCTTGGCGATGTAGTCGGCGTACGGCTCGCCGGTCGCGGCGTGGAAGCGGTCGCGCAGCAGCAGGCCCAGCCGGTGCGAGGGTTCGACGATCGCGGAGTTGTCCGCCGTACCGGCGACCACTTTGGCGGGCAGGATCACGTGGAAGCCGCTGCCGCTCGCCGGCGCGCCGTCGCCGTGCACCGACAGCGCGACGTCCGCGTGGGCGTCGGCGCCCGCCCTGGCGCGCTCGTCGACGCACGGGCCCCACGGGCGGTCGCCGTCCTGCACCATGACGACCTTGGCGCCCCGGGCGGTGAGCAGGGCGCGGGCCCGGCGGGTGACGTCCAGGGTGTAGTCGGCCTCGGTGTAGCCCGCGTTGGTCTCGGTGCCGGTGGTGTCGCACTCCTTGTGGCCGTTGCCGACGTCCACCTGACGGTTGATCTCGGTGGGGTGGGAGAAGTTGCCGGGGTTGTGGCCGGGGTCGAGCACCACGGTGCGGCCGGCCAGGTCGCCGCCGCCGGCCGGGGCCTGCGGGGTGGCGGCGGGCGTCGGCGTACCGGTGGGCGCGCCGGGCGTCGTGCCCGCCGTCGGGCTCGTTGCCGTGCCCGTCGCCGTGCCCGTCGCCGTGCCCGTCGTCGGCTCCGTCGTCGCGCCCGTCGTCGGGTCCGGGGACGGGTCGGTCGGGGTGGCGCCGGTCGGCGGCGCGGCCGGTTGCGCGGCGGCCGTGGCGGCCGCCGGGCCGGAGCCGTCCAGGGCCTGCCAGCCGAACCAGCCCGCCGTGCAGAGCGGAACGACCACCGCCACCGCGGTGGCGGTGCGCAGCAGGACGGAACGGCGGGGGGCGGGGGAGGTCGGGCCGGTCACGGGCGGTTCAGATCCTGTCCGAGGTGGGCGGGGTGAGACCGTAGGCGTCCGCGATCGGCTTCCACTTGGTCAGGAAGTCGTTCTTCGCCTGGGTCGCCTGCGGGTTGAGCTCGTCCGCGTGCTTCTTGTCCGGCGTGCTCGGCGCGTTGCCGGAGCAGCCCTGCTTGGCCACGGCGCGCGCCCAGGCCGCGTACGCCTTGTCGATGTCGGCGGACAGCTGCCAGGCGGACTTCAACGAGTTCACCGCGTCCGCGCCGCCCGGGACGTCCGTGACGCTCAGCTTGGCGAGCTTGCCCAGCAGCCCCTGGCGCTGGCCGGCCCCGCTGTCGAAGACCTGCGCCGCGCTCTCGATGTCGGCCTTCGACGGGCAGCTGCTGACCTTGGCGACGGCGTTGCCGATCTGCGTCCTGGCGTTGCCGCCCTCGGTGAGCAGTCCGTCCAGCGCCTGGGCCTGGGCCTTGGCGTTGGGGCCGGCCGTGGTCGCGGACGGGGCCGGCGTGTCGGAGGGCGTGGCCGTGCCGCCGGGTGCGGCGTCCGTGCCGGTGGGCGCCGGGGCGGGCGGCGGGTTGCCGGCGCCGGTCGCGGCGCCGGCCGGCGGGGTGGGCGCGGCCTGGCCGCCCTTGTCACCGCCCTGGGTCGCGTACAGCAGGCCGCCGCCGACCGCCAGCACCAGCAGCACCGCGAAGCCGATCAGCAGCGGGGCCCGGCGGTTGCCCGGGCGGTCCCCGTCGTCCTCGTGGTCGGGCGGGAGAGCGGCCGGGTGGTCCGGCCGGGCCGGGTACGGCGGGGTGCCGTACGGGGCCTGCGGGGTCTGCGGGGCCTGCGGGTAGGGCGGCGGCGGGTACCCGTACCCGCCCTGCTGGTCCGTGGCCTGCTGGTACGGGTTGCCGGCCGGGGGCGGCGGCGGGTAGACGTACCCGGGGCCGGGGAGCGGCCCGCCCTGGGTGCCGCGGTCCTGCGGGGTCGCGTGCGAGGGGAACGGCGCGGCCGCGGGCGGGGCGCCCGGCGCCGGGGCGATCCGGGGGAGGGCGGCGGTGGGCGCGCCGGGGCCCGGGGGCGGGGTCGGCGGGGTGGCCGGGCCCGACATGTCCGGCGCCGGGCCGAAGCCCGGGGCGGTGGACAGGTACGGGCGGCCGCCCAGCGGCGGGTCCTGGTCCTCGGCCGCGCCCGGGGCGGGGGCGGCGGGCGGTGCGGCGGGGTCGGTCCCGGCGTCCGGGCGCTGCGGATTGCGGACCCAGCCGCCCGCGCCGCCGCGCGCGGTCGGGTCCCAGACCGCCGGAGCGGTGTTGTGCTGGTCCGTCATGTGCCGCTGGCCCCCACCGTCCGCCGATGCTCTGCCTGGTGCTGCCGCCCGTGCCGCAGCTGCCTGGTGCTGCGCGGACACCGTACCGTTCGAACCCCCGCCCGACAGCCCAGGCACGACGTTAGAGCATCGGGGCGGGGCCGCGCGGGGTATCTCGCGGGGCGGTCGGGGCGGGGGCCGGCGTGCGGGGCGGTCGGTTTCCCGGTGTGCGGGAGCCTAGGCGGCGGCCCGGCGCAGGACGCGCAGCGAACCGGTCACCGAGACCTCCTCGAAGCCCTCGGCCAGCGCCCGCAGGTAGACCCGGTACGGGGCCTGGCCGCCGTCCGCGGGGTCCGGGAACACGTCGTGCACCACCAGTAGGCCCTCCGGCGCCAGGTGCGGCGCCCAGCCCTCGTAGTCGCCGGTGGCGTGCTCGTCGGTGTGCCCGCCGTCGATGAAGACCAGGGCGAGCGGGCGCCCCCACAGCGCGGCGATCTGCGGCGAGCGGCCGACCAGCGCGACCACGTGCTCCTCCAGCCCCGCCGCGTGCAGGGTGCGGCGGAAGCGGGGCAGGGTGTCCATCCGGCCGACCTCCGGATCCACCAGGGTCGGGTCGTGGTACTCCCAGCCCGGCTGCTGCTCCTCCGAGCCGCGGTGGTGGTCCACGGTCAGTGCGACCGTCCCGGCCTCCCGGGCCGCGGCGGCCAGCAGGACCGCCGAGCGGCCGCAGTAGGTGCCGATCTCCAGCACCGGCAGCCCGGTGCGCCGGGCCGCCGCCACCGCCGCCTCGTAGAGCGCGAGGCCCTCGTCCACCGGCATGAACCCGGTGGCCGTCTCGAACGCCGCCAGCACCTCCGGCGCCGGGCGGGCGCCCTCCAGCAGGTCGGACATGCGGTGCTCCTCGGGTCGGGGCGGCGGACGGACGTGCTCGGACCCTACTCGACGGTAGCGGGGCGGCCGCCGGGAGGTCGGCCGGTCCCCTCGGCGGTGTGCCGTCGGCCGAGGCCGCAGCCGTAGCCGTAGCCGTAGCCGGCTCGTTGGCCGGTGTCGTCAGCCGGCCAGGAACCCGGTGGCGATCCGGGCACGGTACGGGGCCAGCTCGACGGCGATCGTCGCGGCCTCGGCGGCCGAGGCGGTGAGCACGGCGATCATGATGGCGGGCCGGATCGCCGCTGTGCAGAGGGCTTGTTCGTACTGTGATCACTCCGCCGGGCCGCAGTCCCCGCGCCGTTCTGGAACGCGTTCTAGTCCGTGCCCGGCGGCCGTGCCAGAATCGCCCCGACCCTTGACCCGATGACCCGAGGCACACCGGGAGCAGCCCATGCGCGCAGCCGTCCTGCACAAGACCGGCCAGGACACCCTCGACGTCCGCGAGGACGTCACGGCGCTCGGCTTCGGACCGGGCACCGTACGGGTCCGGATGCGCGCCGCCAGCCTGTGCCACTCGGACCTCTCCGCGATGAGCGGCGTCCTGCCGCAGCCCGCGCCCTTCGTCCCCGGGCACGAGGGCGCCGGGGACGTCGTCGAGGTCGGCGAGGGCGTCACCGGCGTCGCCCCCGGCGACCGCGTGGTGCTCTGCTGGATGGCCCCCTGCGGACGCTGCGCCCACTGCGAGCACGGCCGCGGCCACCTCTGCATCGCCAGCCTGCGGCGGCTCGGCGCCCCCGGCTTCCGGCTCGCCGACGACGGCACCGAGGCCTCCGGCTTCTACGGCACCGGCGCCTTCGCCGAGGAGGTGGTGGTCGCCGCCGACGCGGTGATCAAGGTGCCCGCCGACCTGCCGTACGAAGCCGCCGCCCTGATCGGCTGCGGCGTGACCACCGGCATCGGTGCCGCCGTCAACACCGCCCGGGTCGAGCCCGGTTCCTCGGTCGCGGTGATCGGCGCGGGCGGCGTCGGCGTGGCCACCGTCCAGGGCGCCCGGGTCTGCGGTGCCGCCCGGATCACCGTGGTCGACCCGGTCGCCTCGCGCCGCGAACGGGCCCTCGCCTTCGGCGCCACCGAGGCCATCGCGCCCGAGGAACTCAAGGCGTTCGCCAAGGGGTTGCCCGGCGGCGGCTTCGACCACGTCTTCGAGGCCGTCGGCCGCGCGGCCACCGTCCGGGCCGGCTACGACGCGGCCCGGCGCGGCGGCGCCGTCGTCGTCATCGGCGCGGGCGCGCAGGACGACCTCGCCCAGTTCACCATGGGGGAACTGTTCTTCAACGAGAAGCGGCTGCTGCCCTCGCTGTACGGCGGGGCGCCGGTCGCCCGCACGATCGCCCTGGTCGTGGACCTCTGGCGGGCCGGGCGGATCGACCTCGACGGGATGATCACCCACCGGGTCGGGCTGGCCGAGGTGAACCGGGCGATCGAGCAGATGCGCAGCGGTGAGGCGCTGCGGACGGTGATCTCGCTGGACTCCTGACGCCCCGCCCCACAGTGCGATGGGGGGAGTGGAGGCGGGGTGACGTGCGAGGGCCCGCCGGGAAGTCTCCTCGGCGGGCCCTCGCGGGGTGTGTCGGCGTGTTCGGCGGATCAGCTCCAGGCGCCGGCAGCGCGGTGGCGGCCGTGCGGGTCCGCCCCGGGGGTGTCGTCGTCGGCCGAGCCGCCGCGGTGGCGGCCGTGCGACGCGGTGTCCTCGGCCGTCTTCTCGTCGGCGTCGGTCCCGTTGACCGCAGGGCCGGTGGTGTCGGTGAGGGTGTCGGACATGAGAAATCGTCTTCCGTGCGAGGGTGCAGGTCATCGGCGCCCGCCCGATGCCTGCGGCACACGGTCGGGTCCCCGATCGGGCGCTCGGAACGCGCCCACAGCCGGTGATCGCGGCCCGTGCCCCGGTCACCATAACGGCCGGGACGGACGAGATCCTATCGACCTCATGGGGCGAGTCCCGCCCCGCCTGCGGCCCCGGGAGTCACCCTGGAAGAACCCAGCCAGTGGCCGACGAGCTCGCGGTAGAACGGCGACAGCACCTGGAGGTCGCCGTGCCGGGCCAGCAGTCCGCGACCGCCGTCCAGCAGCAGCACCCGGTCCGCCCGCAGCGCCGAACTGATCCGGTGCGCGACCACCACCAGCGTCCCCGGCCGCGCGGCGAACGCCCGCTCCACCCGCTCCTCCGCGGCCGCCTCCAGATGACAGGTCGCCTCGTCCAGCACCACCACCGGCGCGTCCGCCAGGTACGTCCGCACCAGCGCCAGCAACTGGCGCTCACCGGAGGACAGTTCACCCGGATCGCGCAGCGCGCCGGCCAACCCGCCCAACCGCGCCACCAGCCCGTCCGCCCCCAGCCGCCCGACGGCCTCCGCGACCTCCCGTCCGGACGCGCCCGGGGCGAGCCAGGTCAGGTTCTCCCGCACCGACCCCGGGAACACGTACGCCTCCTGCGGCAGCAGCGCCACCCCGCGCGGGCCGCCACCGACCACCACCGCCCCCGCCGTCGGCGCCACCAGGCCCGCCAGTAGCCCCGCCAGGGTCGACTTCCCCACCCCGCTCGGCCCCACCACCGCAATGTGCTCCCCGGGGCGGAACTCCGCGTCCACCCCGTCCAGCACGGCCGGAGCGCCCGGCCCGTGGGCGTACCGCACCCCGAGCAGCCGGACCGCGCCGAGCGGCACACCGGGAGTGGGGGCGGGGGTTGGGGCGGGCGCGGGGTTGGACTCGTTGGGCTCGGACTCGGTGGTCGATTCCGCGAGGCGGTCCAGCACCACGCCGAGGTTGAGCAGCCAGCCACCGACCGTGCCCGCCAACGTCCTTACCGCCGGGTCAAGTTGCTGGAGGAGGTAGGTGGCGACGCCGAGCAGCTCGCCCGCCGTCAGCGCGTCGTGCGCCAGCAGCCAGGGCGCCGCCGCCAGGACGGCCAGGACCGGCAGCCGCCCGCCGAGCGCCACCACGAGCGCGCGCAGGGCCGACGCCCGGCCCAGCGCCCGGGAGGCGGCCGCGCTCTCCTGCGCCACCCCGGTCAGCGCCCGGGCGACCGCGTCGGCCGCCCCCGTCGCCTGCACGTCGCGCAGTCCGCGCAACGCCCGCCCGGCCTCGGCGGCGAGCCGCTCCTCGGCCAGGACCGCCGCCCGCCGCCCGGCCGCCAACGGCCGCAGCAGCCGTACGAACAGCAGCCCGGCCACCAGTAGCGGCACCAGCACCAGCGGCAGCACGGCCGGCGCCAGCAGCGCCAGCCCGACCAGGGCGGCGACCAGCGTGACCCCCACCCCGCGCAGCGTGCGGAGCAGCGTCGCGGTCAACTGCCGTACGGACTCCACCTGTTCGGTCAACCGCGCGACGGCGGCCGGATCCGCCCGCGGCCGCGCCAGGGCACCGCGGACCACCCGCTCCACCAGCGCGTCCCGCAGTGGCTCCACCACCCCCGCGAGGTACGGGAACCCGGCCCGCGCCGCGTACGCCCGCACCGCCATCGCCGCCCCGAACCCGCCCAGCCAGGCCACCCCGACCCCCGGCCGCCCGGCCAGGAACCCCTGATCCACGGCGGCCGACACCAACAACCCGGACACCAGCGGCGGCACCGCCTCCACCCCCGACCAGGCGAGCAACCCCACCAGGGCTCCTCGCGTGCCCCGCATCACCCCTACGACCATCCCGACCCCGCGGTGCCGCTGCCTCCACTCCGGGGTGCGCCGACGGCCTCGCCCCCACCCCCGGCCCGCCACCGCGCCCACCTCGGGCACTGGTGCGCCCGTCCCCGGCCGCAGCTCTTCGGCCACCCGCACCCGTGCCCCGCCCCGCGCGGCGAGCCGCGTCAGTGCGGCTCGCGAGGCCCGCATCGGGTGTGCCAGCAGTTCCCTTCCCGACACCCCCGGCCGCGCCGCCCGCCGCCGACCCCCAGATGCCGGCGCCCCCACCGCAGCCTTCGAACTCCCGGCCGCCACCGTGCCCAGCTCAGGTATCGGCGCGCTCGCCCCCGGCCGCGCGAGCGGCGCCGCCGAGGCCCCCGACGGCAGCTCCTCGGCCACCCGCACCCGTGCCTCGCCCCGCGCCGCCCGCAAGGGCCATGCCAGCAGCCGCCACCGTGGTTGACGCCGGCGCTTGGGCGCGTCCGCCTCCCCTCCGGGGCGGGCGGACCGCCAGGTCGATGCGCTCGGCGCCCGTCGGTGGCCTGCTCGGGGTGGCGGTTGCACCGGAAGTCGGCCCCGCCGACTTCCGGTGTCGGGGTTGGCGTCGGTGCTTGTGCGGTTCGAGGTGGGCAATCCCATGGACGTCGATCCAGTCGGCTTTCGGAGAGGACGGGAAGTCGATCGGGTCGACTTCCCGTGCGGTCAGGGCGTTGTGGCTGAGCGGTGTGCGCGAGAAGTCGACCCGGTCGACTTCCGGTGCAGGCGCGGAGGGCGCGGTGGGGCGGTAGGGCGGGGGTGCTGGCTGATCTCCCCGCACCGGAAGTCGATGAGCTCGACTTCCGGTGCGGCTGAGAGGAAGCGTCGAGAGCTCGGCAGGGCAGAGGGTGGCCGGTCCTCCCCCGCACCGGAAGTCGGTCAGGTCGACTTCCCGTGCGTCACGTGGTGGCTGCCTGGAGGGTGGTGGCCGAGAGGGTGGCGCGGTAGTCGGGGTGGGCGAGGAGGTGGGTGTGGGGGGCGAGGGCGCGGAGGCGGCCCCCGTCGAGCCAGGCGACGAGGTCGGCGCGGGCGGCGACGGTCGCGCGGTGGGCGACGACCAGCCGGGTGCGTCCGTGGGTGGCGCGGTCGAGGGCCTCGGTGACCTGGTACTCGGTGGCGAGGTCCAGACCGGAGGTGGCGTCGTCGAGGACGACGACGCGGGTGGGGCGGGCCAGCAGCCGGGCGAGGCCGAGGCGTTGGAGTTCGCCGCCGGAGAGCTGGAGCTCGTCGAGCGGGGTGTCCCAGCCGTGCGGGAGCCGGGCCAGGAAGCCGTCCGCGTACGCGGCCGCAGCTTCGGCCGGGCCCGCTCCGGCGAGGGCCTCGCGGACGGTGCGTCCGACCAGGTCGGGCCGGGCGAAGGCGTAGCCGACGGCGTCCCGCAGGGCGGTGGGGGACAGGGTGTCCACCGGGACGCCGTCGATCAGTACGGTGCCCTCGTCGGGGTCGCGCAGTCGCCCCGGCAGTGCGGCGAGCAGCGACTTCCCGGAGCCGGAGCGCCCGACCAGGGCGACGGTGCGGCCGCCGGGGACGGTGAGGTCGAGTGGGCCGAGCAGGACCCGTTCGCCGTCGCGCACCACCACGCCCCGCAGGGTGACCTCGCCGGGCCCGCCCGCCGGGAGGGCCGCCGGGCCGGCCGGGGCCGGTGCGAGCGCCAGCAGTTCGTCGACCCGGGCCTGCCCGGCGCGCGCGTGGGCGACCCCGACCAGCGACTCCACCTGTTCGAAGAGCCCCGCGCCGAGCGCCGCCCAGCCCGCCGCCGCGGCGAGCGCGCCGGGGGCGAGGGTGCCGTCGGCGAGCAGCGCCCCGGCGGTGGCGAGCACCGTGATCTCGACCAGGGCGATCAGCAGGGTGGCCTGCCAGGCGGTGCGCCGCTGGGCGGCCCAGAGCGCGTGTCCGGCCGCGGAGAGGTCCGGGAGCGGGGCCAGGACCCGGGCGGCTTCGCGGTGTTCGGCGCGCGCCGCGTGGATGCTGCGCAGCCCGGTGAGGGCGCCGCTGAGCCGGGCCGCGAGTTCGGCCTGCACCTCCTGGTAGCGGGCGAACACCGGCCCGGCCCGGCGCAGGAAGAGCCGGATGAGCACCACGCCGGGCACCACGCCCGCGAAGAAGGCGAGTGCCAGCCACGGCGAGAGCGCGGCGAGTCCGAGGATCGCGCCGATCGAGGTGAGCAGCGCGGTGGCCGCGCCGAGTACGGCGGGGAGCCGGCCGCCCGCGTCGGCGGCCGAGCCGAGGAGCCGGGCGGCGAGGTCGCCGGGCGGCGGCCCGCCGTGCAGGCGGCCGCCGGGCCCGAGGGCAAGGAGGTGGCGGAGCAGGCGCCCGCGCAGGGCTGCGGTGGCCTCGGCCGAGCAGGCCGGTCCGGCGGCCGCGGCGTTGGCGGCGGCGGCCGTCAGCAGCAGGAGGGCGGGTGGGGCGAGGGCGGTCCCGGTCCGGTGGGTGAGGGCGGCGTCGACGGCTGTGGCGAGGACGGCGGGCAGGGCGAGGGTGGTGGCGGCCTCGACCGGCAGGGCGATGCCGAGGGCGAGCGTCCATCCGGTGGGTCGTCGTGGCAAGTACGGCCTCCTGTCGGTGAGTTGGACGCGGGCGTGGGAAGGCGGGTATGGGAAGGCGGGTGTGGGAAGGCGGGTGCCGCCCTCGCCTGTCCGGACAGGCGGGGGCGGCACCCCGGGGGCGGTACAGATAAACAGTTTGGGTAGATAAGACAGGGAAAGATAATTATATTATAAACAAAAGAAG
>NZ_JBHWIV010000086.1:0-38180 GCF_042731675.1 Kitasatospora sp. NPDC059827
ATACCAACACACACTCTCCCGCCGCCTCCCATTTTTTTTAAAACCCCCCCCCCGCCCCCCAACCCCCCCCCCCCACCCCCGGCCGGGGGCCCCCCGCTCACCCCCCCCCCCCCACCGGGTCCGCTTTTTCGGACTATCGATGACATGCCCATGCAATTTCGCTTGCCGTGCAGGCAACTCGCGCTCGTGACCCGGGTTCCGCGCGCGCTCCAAGACTCCTCCAAGTGGACTCCAAGTCGACTCCAAGTCACTGCCAAGATCATCCTGGCAGGCTCTCGGTCAACCGAGCCGCTGGATCGAGATGAGGCGTCGGCAGCCCTCTCGCCCGAGCCGCTGGGTGGACAGCGACCGCACGCATGCGGCACGCGCAGTAGCCGTCCGCTCCGCCGGACCGGCGAGCACATCAGGACCACGAGGAAAGCCGAGTAGCCAGTGCCGCAGACGAGTTGTGAGCACGACCCGGTCGCCGTCGTCGGGCTGTCCGGCCCGACGCCCGGAGCCGACAGCGACCAGCAGGGCTACGACGGCCCTGACTGCGGCCCCGCGTTCTTCGGGCTTCCGGCCGCCCTGGCCGCCGAACTCGGCCCCGCGGACTGGAGGTTGTCGGAACTCGCCTGGAGCGCGCTGGAGGACGCCGGGATCCTCCCCGCCTCGCTGCGCGGAAGCCGAACCGGTGTCTTCCTCGCACCGTCGTCGCCGGACCGATCGGCGGGACACTCGCCGGAGCGCCTTGCCGCCGTACTGGGCCTCCACGGCCCGCAGGCCGCTCCTGGACCGTCGGAAGCGCCGGAGCGAGCCGCCGTTGCGCTCGCCGCGGAGGCGCTGCGCCGCGGGGAATGCGACCTCGCTCTCGCCGGCGACGGCGGCACGGTCCTCGCCGTGCTCCGGCGGCTGCCCGACGCGCGACGCGACGGCGCCCGGATCCTGGGTGTGGTCTCCTGCGGCCGACCCGCGTCAGGCCCGGGTGTCCTCGAACTGCTCGGCGCCGTACCGGCCGATCCCCCGGCGGCCCCCGGGGCACGGCCCGCCGCCCGGCCGCTCCTCGTCACGGAGCGCACACCCCTGGTCCTCTCCGCCCGCAGCGACGCCGCCCTGCGGGCCCAGGCGCAGGCGCTCCGCGAGCGGCTGGCGGCCGACCCGGGCCTCCGGCTCGCCGACGTCGGCCACTCGCTGTCCACCACCAGGACGGCGTTCGAGCAGCGCGCCGTCCTGGTCGCCGAGGACCGCGTGGACGCCCTGCACGGACTGCGGGCCGTCGCCGAGGGCGGGTTCGCGCCGTCACTCGTCCGCGGGACGGCGGACACCGGGCGCGGAGTCGTCTTCGTCTTCCCGGGCCAGGGCACCCAGTGGCGGGGCATGGCCCTCGACCTGCTGGAGTCCTCGGAGCTCTTCCGGGAACACATGAAGGCCTGTGAGGACGCCCTCGCACCGTACGTCCCGTGGTCACTGGCCGACGTGCTGCGCGAGGCCCCCGGCGCCCCCGCCCCGGTGGCGGTGGACGTCGTCCAACCCGTCCTGTTCGCCGTGATGGTCTCGCTCGCGGCGCTGTGGCGCGCCGCCGGCGTGGCACCGGCCGCCGTGGTGGGCGCCAGCCTGGGTGAGATCGCGGCCGCCCACGTCGCCGGTGCACTCACCCTGGAGGAGGCCGCCCAGGTCGTGGCGCTGTGGAGCCGGTCGCAGGCCGCCGCAGCCGGACAGGGCGATCTGGCCTCCGTCCTGCTGCCCCGCGAACAGCTGGCGCCACGGCTCGCCCGGTGGCAGGGCCGACTCGTCGTCGCCGGGACCAACGGCCCGCGGTCCACCCTGTTCTCCGGTGACCGGGGGGCCGTGGACGAGCTGCTGGCCGAACTGGCAGCCGAGGGGGTGCGGGCACGACGTCTGAGCAACGGACTCGCCGCACACTCACCCGCACTCGGCCTCGACCGCGACGGCATCCTCGACGGCCTCGCCGCGATCCGCCCGCGCAGCTCCGCCGTACCGTTCTACTCCTCGTCGACCGGCGGGCTCCTGGACACCGCGGCCCTGGACGCCGCGTACTGGCTGCGGAACATCACCAGCGAGATCCGCTTCGAGGACGCCACCCGCGCGCTGCTGGCCCACGGGCACCGGCTCTTCCTGGAGGTGAGCCCGCACCCCGGCCTCCTCGGCGGCCTCCAGGAGACCCTGGACGACGAGGGCCTGACGGGCGGCGCCGTCGTCGTCGGCACCCTGCGCCGCGACCAGGGCGGGGCGGACCGGTTCCTCAGCTCGATGGCCGAACTGCACGTCCAAGGGCCCGCACCGGACTGGGCGGCCGCCCTCGGCGGATCCGGCGCACAGCGGGTCCCGCTGCCGACGTACCCGTTCCGCGCCGCCCGCCCGGACACCGCACGACCGGACACCGCCCGCGCGGGCGCCGTCGACGCGACCGCCGACCGGGCCCGCACCGCACCACAGGACTGGGTCCGTGACCTCGTCCGCGCCGAGATCACCGCGCTGTGCGGCCACGCGGCGGCCGCCACCCCCGAGGACCGGCCGCTCCGGGACCTCGGGTTCGACTCCGCCATGGCCGTCGAGCTGCGCAACCGGCTCATGGCGGCGACCGGTCTGGCCCTGCCCCTCACCCTGCTCTTCGACCACCCGACGCCGAAGGCCCTGAACCGCCACCTGCTCGCCCGGCTCACCGGAGAGGACGACGCCCCGGAGGCGGAGGCAACCGCCGACGGACAGCCGCCGGTCGTCGGCCACGACGCGGCCGGCGAGCAGGAGCCGATCGCGATCGTCGCGATGGCCTGCCGGTTCCCCGGCGAGGTCCGCAGCCCCGAACAGCTCTGGCGGCTCGTGGCGGACGGCCGCGACGCCGTCTCCTCGTTCCCCGACAACCGGGGCTGGGAGCTGGACTCGCTGTACGACCCCGATCCGTCCCGCAGCGGCCACACGTACACCCGTCAGGGCGGCTTCCTGCACGACGCCGACCGGTTCGACGCCGCGTTCTTCGGGATCAGCCCGCGCGAGGCGCTGGCGATGGACCCGCAGCAGCGGCTGCTGCTGGAGAGCTCCTGGGAGGCGTTCGAGCGGGCCGGCATCGCGCCGGAGTCCCTGCGCGGCAGCCGGACCGGCGTGTACGTCGGCGCGATGACGCAGGACTACGGGGCCCGCATGCACGAGGCGAGCGACCTCGTCGAAGGGCACGTCCTGACCGGCACCACCGTGAGCGTCCTGTCCGGCCGGCTGTCGTACGTGTTCGGCCTGGAGGGCCCGGCGATCACGGTGGACACCGCGTGTTCCTCCTCGCTGGTCGCCCTGCACCTGGCCTGTCAGTCGCTGCGCAGGGGCGAGTGCTCGACGGCCCTCGCCGGCGGCGCGGCGGTCATGGCCGCCCCCGGCATGTTCGTCGAGTTCAGCCGCCAGCGCGGCCTCGCCCCCGACGGGCGCTGCAAGGCCTTCGCGGGCGCCGCCGACGGCACCGGCTGGGGCGAGGGCGTCGGCATCCTCCTGCTGGAACGGCTCTCCGACGCCCAGCGCAACGGGCACCCGGTCCTCGCCGTGATCCGCGGCTCCGCCGTCAACCAGGACGGCGCCTCCAACGGGCTGTCCGCGCCCAACGGGCCGTCGCAGCAGCGGGTGATCCGGGCCGCCCTCGCGGACGCCCGGCTGGCCGCGGCCGACGTGGACGCGGTGGAGGCGCACGGGACGGGCACCCGGCTGGGCGACCCGATCGAGGCGCAGGCGCTGCTCGCCACCTACGGACAGCAGCGGCCCGCCGAACGGCCGCTACTGTTGGGCTCGTTGAAGTCCAACATCGGGCACACCCAGGCGGCCGCCGGGGTCGGCGGCGTGATCAAGATGGTGCTGGCGATGCGGCACGGCGTGCTGCCGCGCACGCTGCACGTCGACGAGCCCTCCCCGCACGTGGACTGGTCCTCCGGTGCCGTCGAACTGCTCACCGAGGCACGGGAATGGCCGGCCGGGGAGCGGACCCGACGAGCCGCCGTGTCCTCGTTCGGGATCAGCGGGACCAACGCGCACGTCATCCTGGAAGAGGCGCCCGCCGCCGAGGAGCCGACGCCCACGACGCCCGCCCCGGCGGTCGTGCCGTGGGTGCTGTCCGCCCGGGACGAGCGGGCCCTGCGTGCCCAGGCCGATCGGCTGCGGGCGGCGGTCGAGGCTCACCCGGAGTGGGAACCCGCCGAGGTGGCCGCAGCGCTGGTGTCGGGCCGGACCGTGTTCGAGCAGCGGGCAGTGGTGATCGGCGAGGACCGCGCGGAGTTGTTGAGCGGACTCATAGCCGTCGCCGACGGCACCGCCCCCATCGGCAGCGGCAGCTTCGAGCGTCCGGTGTTCGTCTTCCCCGGACAGGGCTCACAGTGGATCGGCATGGGCGCCGAACTCCTCGACACCTCACCCGTGTTCGCGGGATCCATCGCCCGTTGCCAGGAAGCGCTCGCGCCGCACATCGACTGGTCGTTGACGGACGCCCTGCGCGGCACCCTGGACCTCGGGCGGGTCGACATCGTCCAGCCCACCCTGTTCGCCGTCATGGTCGCCCTCGCCGAACTCTGGCAGTCCCTCGGCATCCACCCCGCCGCCGTCATCGGCCACTCCCAGGGCGAGATAGCCGCAGCCACCATCGCCGGAGCCCTCACCCTCGAAGACGGCGCCCGCATCGCCGCCCTGCGCAGCCGCGCCATCCTCGCCATCAGCGGCCACGGCGGCATGGCGTCCCTCCCCCTCGGCCACCAGGACACCGTCGAGCTGCTGAGCGCCTGGGACGGCCGACTCAGCGTCGCCGCCCACAACGGCCCCACCACCACCGTCATCGCCGGCGACCACGACGCCCTCAACCGACTCCTCACCCACTGCGAGGAAACGGGCATCCGCGCCCGCCGCATCGACGTCGACTACGCCTCCCACACCCACCACGTCGAACAACTCCGCGACCACCTCGCCGAACAACTCACCGGCATCACCCCCAAACCCGGCGACATCCCCTTCTACTCCACCGTCACCGGCGAACGGATCGACACCACCCGCCTCGACGCCGACTACTGGTACACCAACCTCCGCCAACCCGTCCTCCTCGAACCGACCCTCCGCGACCTCGCCACCCACGGTCACACCAGCTACCTCGAGATCAGCCCCCACCCCGTCCTCACCCCCGCCATCGAGGAAACCCTCGACACCGCAGCCCCCACCCTCGTGACCGGTACCCTCCGCCGGAACGAGGGCGGCCTCCGCCGACTGCTCACCTCGGCCGCCGCGATCCACACCCACGGCCACCCCGTCGACTGGTCGGCCCTGCTCCCCAGCGACGGCCCCCACCAGGTCGACCTGCCCACCTACCCCTTCCACGGCGAACGCTTCTGGCTGACCGCGCCCACGGCGGCCGACCCCCGCACCGCCGGGCTCGACACCGCCGAGCACCCGCTGCTCGCGGCGGCCGTCCCGCTGCCGGACGACGAGGGCATGCTCCTCACCGGCCTGCTCTCCCTCACCACCCACCCCTGGCTCGCCGACCACGCCGTCTTCGGCACCGCGCTCCTCCCCGGCACCGCCCTCGTCGAACTCGCCCTCCACGCCGGCCGTCAGGTCGCCTGCGCGCACCTCGAAGAGCTGACGCTGGAAGCGCCGCTCGTCCTCCCCGAACAGCAGCCCGTCCGGTTCCAGGTCCGCGTCGGCGCGCCCGACGAGGCCGGCCGACGCCCCGTCACCATCCACTCCGTCCGCCCCTCCGCCCAGCACGCCGGGGACGGCTGGACCAGGCACGCGACCGGAATCCTGGCAGTGGAGGGCCCGGGCCACGCAGCGACCACAGACGGGTCGCAGCCCTGGACAGCGACGCTCGATCCGGCCGACGCGCTCTACGACCGGCTGGCCGACGTCGGTTTCGACTACGGTCCGGCGTTCCAGGGCCTCCGGGCCGTCGGTCGGCACGGCAACGAGATCCTGGCCGAGGTCGCGCTCCCGCGCGAACGCCACGACGACCGCTTCGACCTGCACCCGGCCCTCCTGGACGCGGCCCTGCACGCCTGCCTGCTGGAGGGATCGGACGGCGTCCGCCTGCCGTTCGCCTGGTCCGACGTCGTCCTCCACCCCACGGCGGCCACCTCGCTGCGCGTCCGGCTCACCCCGACCGGCCCCGACACCGTCTCCCTCACCGCCACCGACGAGGCCGGAAGCCCGGTCGTCTCGGTCGGATCGCTGACGCTGCGGCCGGTGACGCCCGAGCAGTTCAGCGCCGCCGCCCACGGCCGCCACCAGTCGCTGTACCAGGTGGACTGGGTGCCGCTGCCGCCCGGTGCCGACGCACCCGACGAGGCGCCGTTCCTCCTGGGCACCGACGGTACTGACGACACCGACGAGACCCGCGACTCCGGCTACGCCGGCCCCGCCGATCTGCTCGCGATCCGGGCCCCGTTGCCGACCACGGTCGTGGCGGCCTTCGGGCCCGAGGTCGGAGCGTCCGTCGAGAACGTCCACGCGGCGGCCGGGCGCGCCCTGGACCTCGTCCGGGCCTGGCTCGACTCGGAGCGCTTCGCCGACGGCCGGCTCGTGCTGCTCACCCGTGGCGCCGTGGCGGTGGATCCGGCCGACGACGTCACGGACCTGGTCCACGCCCCGCTGTGGGGCCTGGTCCGCTCCGCCCAGTCGGAGAACCCCGGCCGCCTCGTGCTGGCCGACCTCGACGACCACCCCGATTCCTACCCGGCCCTGGTGCGGGCGCTCTCCTCGACAGAACCCCGACTGGCAGAGCCCCAGTTGGCGGTACGCGAAGGCCGCGTTTCGGCCGCCCGGCTGGCCGTCGCGGCGCCCGGCGCAACGGAGGCCCCGGCCCCGTTCGGCCCCGCCGGCACCGTGCTGGTGACCGGGGGCACCGGCCTGCTCGGCGGCCTGCTCGCCCGCCACCTGGTGACCCGGTACGGCGTGCGCCACCTGTTGCTCCTGAGCCGGCGGGGGCCCGACGCCGACGGTGCGGCCGAGCTGCGGGACGAACTGACGGCGGCGGGCGCCACGGTGACGGTCGCGGCGTGCGACACGGCCGACCGGGAGGCACTCGCCGCGGCCCTGGCCCGGGTGCCCGCCGAACAGCCGCTGGCCGCCGTGGTCCACACGGCGGGCGTCCTGGACGACGGTGTGCTGACGGCCCTGACCCCCGACCGGGTGTCGGCCGTCCTGCGGCCCAAGGTCGACGCGGCGTGGCACCTCCACGAACTGACCCGCGACAGCGACCTTCGCGCATTCGTCCTCTTCTCCTCGGCCGCGGGCGTCCTGGGCCAGGCCGGCCAGTCGAGCTACTCGGCGGCCAACGCCTTCCTCGACGCCCTGGCGCAGCGGCGCCGCGCGGAGGGCCTGCCCGCGCACTCCCTGGCCTGGGGACTGTGGGCGGAGTCCAGCGGGATGACCGGCCACCTGGCCGAGGCCGACCTCCGCCGCCTGAGCCGTACGGGCCTCGCCCCCATGCCCTCCGACGAGGGACTCGCGCTCTTCGACGCGGCCCTGCGGACGGACCGCGCGGCGCTGGTGCCGGCCCGGCTGGACACCGCGGCCCTGCGGGCGCAGCCCGAGGTGCCACCGGTGCTCCGCGGCCTGGTCCGGGCCCCGAGGGCGCGGGAGACGTCCGCCCCGCAGACCGGGACCTTCCGGCAGCGGTTCGCCGCTCTGGAGGCGCCCGCGCGCGGCCGCGCCCTGCTCGACGTGGTCCGGGCCCAGGTGGCGGCCGTGCTGGGCTACGCCTCACCGGACCGGGTCGAACCCGATCGCGGCTTCCTCGACCTCGGCCTCGACTCCCTCACCGCGCTCGAACTGCGCAACCGGCTCGGCCGGGAGAGCGGCACCCGGCTGCCCGTCACCCTGATCTTCGACCACCCGACCCCGGCCGCGGTCGCCCGCCACCTGGAGAACGAGGTGTTCCCGGCCGACCGGACAGCAGAGGAAGCGGAGGAACCGGCACCCGAGGAAGTCGACGAGGCCGAGTTCCGACGGGCCCTGGCGACGGTCCCGCTGGCCCGCTTCCAGGAAGCCGGGCTGGTCCGCACCCTCCTCCAACTCGCGGACCCGGCAGGCGAACCGGCGGACGCCGACGAGCCGGACCACGGCAGCGCCCTCGACACGATGGACCTGGACAGCCTCATCCGGGTCGCCCTCGGCGACAACTGATCACGCCGCACCACCCCTCTACGGCACGAAGTTTCGGAGTTCGCGATGACCGTATCCAGTGAAGAAGTCGTCAAGGCGCTACGGGCTTCCCTCAAGGAGGCCGAGTTGCTGCGGCAGCAGAACCGGAAACTGACCGCTGCGGCCTCCGACCCGATCGCCATCGTCGGCATGGCCTGCCGCTACCCGGGGGGCGTCACGTCGCCCGAGGGCCTCTGGCAGTTGGTCGCGAGCGGCGGCGACGCCGTCACCGCCTTCCCGGAGGACCGCGGCTGGGACCTGGACGCGCTCTACGACTCCGACCCCGAGGCGGTCGGAAAGACCTACGCCCGGGCCGGCGGCTTCCTCCACGAGGCCGCGCTCTTCGACCCGGACTTCTTCGGGATCAGCCCGCGCGAGGCGCTCGCCATGCACCCGCAGCAGCGGCTGCTGCTGGAGACCTCCTGGGAGGCCTTCGAGCGGGCCGGCATCGACCCGGCCTCCGTCCGCGGCAGCCGGACCGGTGTGTTCGCCGGCGTGATGCACCAGGACTACGCCGCGCGGCTGCGCCGCACCCCCGACGACCTCGAGGGCTACCTGATGACGGGCAGCCTGGGCAGCGTGGTGTCCGGGCGGGTCGCGTACAGCCTGGGCCTGGAGGGGCCCGCGATCACCGTGGACACGGCGTGCTCCTCGTCGCTGGTCGCGCTGCACCTCGCCGGACAGGCGCTGCGCAACGGGGAATGCACGATGGCCCTCGTCGGCGGCGTCACCGTGATGACCGGACCGGGCGGCTTCGTCGAGTTCAGCCGTCAGCGGGCGCTGTCCCCCGACGGGCGCTGCCGGGCCTTCGCGGCCGCCGCCGACGGCACCGGCTGGGCGGAGGGTGTCGGCATCCTGCTGCTGGAGCGGCTCTCCGACGCCCGGCGCAACGGGCACCAGGTCCTCGCCGTGGTGCGCGGCTCGGCCGTCAACCAGGACGGAAGCAGCAGCGGGTTCTCCGCGCCCAACGGACCCGCCCAGCAGCGGGCGATCCGGGACGCGTTGAAGAACGCCCGGCTGGCCGGGGCCGACGTGGACGCGGTGGAGGCGCACGGGACGGGCACCCGGCTGGGCGACCCGATCGAGGCGCAGGCGCTGTTCGCCACCTACGGCAAGGACCGGCCGGCCGAACGGCCCCTGCTGCTGGGCTCGTTGAAGTCCAACATCGGCCATGCGCAGGCCGCGGCCGGGGTCGGCGGCGTGATCAAGATGGTGATGGCGATGCGGCACGGCGTGCTGCCGCGCACGCTGCACGTCGACGAACCCACCCCGCACGTGGACTGGTCCTCCGGTGCCGTCGAACTGCTCACCGAGGCACGGGAATGGCCGGCCGGGGAGCGGACCCGACGAGCCGCCGTGTCCTCGTTCGGGATCAGCGGGACCAACGCGCACGTGATCCTCGAAGAGGCGCCAGCTGCTTCGCCCGCCGCCTCGCCGGAGGACTCCGCCACCGACTCGCCGTTCCCCGTGGTGCCGTGGGTGCTCTCCGCCCGCGACGAACAGGCGTTGCGAGCGCAGGCAGGACAGTTGGCGGCGTTCCTCCAGGAGCACCCCGACACCGACCTGCGCGCCGTCGGCCACACCCTCCTCACCGGACGAGCCCACCTGGACCACCGGGCCGTCGCCATCGGGGAGAACCGTGAGGAGCTGTTGAGCGGACTCATAGCCGTCGCCGACGGCACCGCCCCCACCGGCAGCGGCAGCTTCGAGCGTCCGGTGTTCGTGTTCCCCGGGCAGGGCTCGCAGTGGATCGGCATGGGCGCCGAACTCCTGGACTCCTCAACGGTGTTCGCGGGATCCATAGCCCGTTGTCAGGAGGCGCTCGCGCCGCACATCGACTGGTCGTTGACGGACGCCCTGCGCGGCACCCTCGACCTCGGGCGGGTCGACGTCGTCCAGCCCACCCTGTTCGCCGTCATGGTCGCCCTCGCCGAACTCTGGCAGTCCCTCGGCATCCACCCCGCCGCCGTCATCGGCCACTCCCAAGGCGAGATAGCCGCCGCCACCATCGCCGGCGCCCTCACCCTCGAAGACGGCGCCCGCATCGCCGCCCTCCGCAGCCGCGCCATCCTCGCCATCAGCGGCCACGGCGGCATGGCGTCCATCCCCCTCGGCCACCACGACACCGTCGAACTGTTGAAGGCCTGGGACGGACGGCTCAGCGTCGCCGCCCACAACGGCCCCACCACCACCGTCATCGCCGGCGACCACGACGCCCTCGACCAACTCCTCACCCACTGCGAGAACTCGGGCATCCGCGCCCGACGCATCGACGTCGACTACGCCTCCCACACCCACCACGTCGAGCAACTCCGCGACCACCTCGCCACCGAACTCGCCGGCATCACCCCGACGGAAGCCACCGTCCCCCTCTACTCCACCGTCACCGGCAAGCGGATCGACACCACCCGGCTCGACGCGGACTACTGGTACACCAACCTCCGCCAGCCCGTCCTCCTCACCGACGCCCTCACCTCCGCCCTCGCCGACGGCCACACCACCTTCATCGAGGCCAGCCCCCACCCCGTCCTCACCACCACCGTCCAGGACACCGCCGAGGCCGCCGACCAACCCGCCGTCACCACCGGCACCCTCCGCCGCAACGAAGGCGGCCTCCGCCGCCTCCTCACCTCCGCCGCCCACCTCCACACCCACGGCCACCCCGTCGACTGGACCCCCTTCCTCGCCCCCGGCACCCACCCCGACCTCCCCACCTACCCCTTCCGGCACCAGCACCTGTGGATCGAGGACACCGCCGTCGCCTCCGCCTCCCCGGCGGGGTACAGCACGCAGGACGCGGGCTTCTGGGAGGCCGTCGAGGAGCAGGACGTCGCCGCCGTGGCCGCGACGCTGCAGGTGGACGACGACGAGCGACGGCGGTCGCTGAGCGCCCTGCTGCCCGCGCTCTCCTCGTGGCACCGGCAGAGCCGCGACCGGTCGGCGGTGGACGACTGGCGGTACGGGATCGCCTGGAAGCCCGTGCCCGAGGGCGCCGCGTCCTCCCTCTCCGGCACCTGGCTGGTGATCGTTCCCGCGGGCTGCGCGGACGACGCCTGGGTCACCGGAGCCGTACGCCTCCTCGGCCTGCGCGGTGCCCGGCCCGTGGTCCTGGAGGCGGGCGCGGCCGACGCGGACCGCGACGTCCTGGCCGCGCGGCTTGGCGAGGTGCTCGACGACGGCGGGTCCGGCCCGGCCGGTCTGCTGTCCTTCCTGGGACTGGACGCCCGTCGCCACCCCGGGAAGCACACCGTGACGAGCGGCCTGGCGCTGACGCTGGCGCTGGTCCAGGCCCTGGCCGACCTCGGCCTCCGGGCGCCGCTGTGGTGCGCCACGCGCGGCGCCGTGTGCGCCGGACCGTCCGACGGCCCGGCGGATCCGGTGCAGGCCCAGCTGTGGGGCCTCGGCCGGGTCGTCGCCCTGGAGCAGTCGCAGCTCTGGGGCGGACTGGTCGACCTGCCCGAGGAGCCCGACGAGCGGGCGCTCGGCCGACTGGCCCGGGCGCTCTCGGGGTCCTCCGAGGAGGACCAGGTGGCGGTCCGTCCGGCCGGCCTGTTCGCGCGGCGGATGGTCCGTGCGCAGCTCGGCGCCGCCAAGCCCGTCCGGGGCTGGCGTCCCGGGGGCACGGTGCTGGTCACCGGCGGTACCGGGAGCCTCGGCCCCCGGCTCGCGCGCTGGCTGGCTGACCACGGCGCCGAGCACCTCGTCCTGGCCAGCCGCTCGGGCCCGGACGCCCCGGGCGCCGCCGACCTGGCCGCCGAGTTGGAGGGTCGGGGCGTGGCCGTCACCCTGGCCGCGTGCGACGTGGCGGACCGCGACGCGGTCGCCGGGCTGCTCGACCGGCTGCGGGCGGACGGCCACACGGTGCGGGCCGTCCTGCACACGGCCGCGTTCATCGAACTGACCTCCGTCGCCGACACCACCCTGGAGAGCCTCGACCAGGTGCTGGCCGCCAAGGTGGACGGCGCCCGGCACCTGGCCGACCTGCTCGATCCGGACCAGCTCGACGCCTTCGTCCTGTTCTCCTCGATCGCCGCCTTCTGGGGCAGCGGCGACCACGCCGCCTACGCGGCCGCCAACGCGGCGCTCGACGCCCTCGCCGAACAGGGCCGCGCACAGGGCCTGCCGATGCTGTCGGTCGCCTGGGGCGTCTGGGAGGACGCCGTCAACACCTGGAAGAACCTGGGCGACCCGGACGTCGAACGCACCCGTCGCCGCGTGCGCGGACAGGGTCTGCCGCTGATGGCCCCCGAGCTGGCGATCGCCGCCCTGCAGCAGGCGCTGGACCACGACGACACCTTCGTCGCGGTGGCCGAGGTCGACTGGCAGCGCTTCGTCCCGCTGTTCACCGCGGTGCGCCCGAGCCCCCTGCTCACCGGACTCCCCGAGGCGCGCGCCGTGCTGGCGTCGTCCGCCGGGACGGCGACCGGGGCGGCGGCCGACGCGGCCGGCTCCGGCTCCGAGCTCCGGCGGTCCCTCGCGGACCTGTCCGAGCCGGACCAGGTCCGCGCGCTCACCGACCTCGTCACCGCGCACGCCGTCGCGGTGCTGGGGCACAGCACCGCGGACGGCATCCGGCCCGACCGGGCCTTCAAGGACCTGGGGTTCGAGTCGCTGACGGCGGTCGAACTGCGCAACCGGCTGGCCTCCGCCACCGGCCTGCGCCTCCCGGCGACGCTGGTCTTCGACTACCCGACACCGACCGCGCTCGCCAGCCAACTGCGGCGCGACGTCCTGGAGTTGGGGGCACCGGAGCTGCCCGCCCCGGCCGGGCCCGCCACCCCGGCGGGCGACGGCGCGGATGACGACGAGGCGATCGCGATCGTCGGCATGGCCTGCCGCTTCCCCGGTGGCGTGACGACGCCCGAGCAGCTGTGGCAGCTGCTCGCCACGGACGGCGACGTCGTCTCCGACCTGCCCACCGACCGCGGATGGGACCCGGACGCGGTACCCGGCCAGCAGGGCGGCTTCGTCCGGGACGTGGACGGGTTCGACGCCGCGTTCTTCGGGATCAGCCCGCGCGAGGCGCTGGCGATGGACCCGCAGCAGCGACTGCTGCTGGAGACCTCCTGGGAGGCCTTCGAGCGGGCCGGCATCGACCTGACCGCCCTGCGCGGCAGCCGGACCGGCGCCTTCGTCGGCGCCATGCAGCACGGGTACGGCGTCCGTTCGGCCGACGCGTCGGCCGCCATCGAGGACTACGTCATCACCGGCAGCGTCACCAGCGTCATCTCGGGCCGACTGGCCTACGCGTTCGGCCTGGAGGGGCCGGCCATCACCGTCGACACCGCGTGCTCGTCCTCCCTGGTCGCCCTGCACCTGGCCGCCCGGGCCCTGCGGGCCGGCGAGTGCTCGATGGCCATCGCGGGCGGTGCGGTGGTGATGCCGACCCCGGACTCGTTCATCGGGTTCAGCCGTATGGGCGCGCTGTCCGAGACCGGCCGCTGCAAGGCGTTCTCCGACGATGCCGACGGATTCGGCCTCTCCGAGGGCGTCGGCGTGGTGCTGGTCGAACGGCTCTCCGACGCCCGGCGCAACGGGCACCCGGTCCTCGCCGTGGTGCGCGGTTCCGCACTCAACCAGGACGGCGCCTCCAACGGGCTGGCCGCCCCCAACGGGCCGTCGCAGCAGCGGGTGATCCGGGCCGCGCTCGCGGACGCCCGGCTGGCCGCGGCCGACGTGGACGCGGTCGAGGCGCACGGGACGGGCACCCGGCTCGGCGACCCGATCGAGGCGCAGGCCCTGCTCGCCACCTACGGCAAGGACCGGCCCACCGAACGGCCGCTGCTGCTGGGGTCGTTGAAGTCCAACATCGGGCACACCCAGGCCACGGCGGGGATCGCCGGCGTGATCAAGATGGTGCTCGCCCTGCACAACGAGGTGCTGCCGCGCACCCTCCACGTCAGCGAGCCCACCTCCCACGTCGACTGGTCCGCCGGTTCCGTCGAACTGCTCACCGAGGCACGGGAATGGCCGCAGGAGGACGGGCGTCCGCGACGGGCGGGCGTCTCCGCCTTCGGGATCAGCGGGACGAACGCGCACGTCATCCTCGAAGAGGCGCCAGCTGCTTCGCCCGCCGCCTCGGCGGAGGACTCCGCAGCCGACTCGCCGTTCGCCGTGGTGCCGTGGGTACTCTCCGCCCGCGACGAGCAGGCGCTGCGGGCGCAGGCTGGACAGTTGGCGGCGTTCCTCCAGGAGCGCCCCGACACCGACCTTCGGGCCGTCGGCCACACCCTCCTCACCGGACGAGCCCACCTGGACCACCGGGCCGTCGCCATCGGACAGAACCGTGAGGAACTGCTCACCGCTCTCACCGCCATCGCCGACGGCACCGCCCCCACCGGCAACGGCAGCTACGAGCGCCCCGTGTTCGTCTTCCCCGGACAGGGCTCGCAGTGGATCGGCATGGGCGCCGAACTCCTCGACACCTCACCCGTGTTCGCCGCCAGCATCGCCCGCTGCCAGGACGCCCTCGCCCCGCACATCGACTGGTCGCTGACGGACGCCCTGCGCGGCACCCTCGACCTCGCACGCGTCGACATCGTCCAACCCACCCTGTTCGCCGTCATGATCGCCCTCGCCGAACTCTGGCAGTCCCTCGGCATCCACCCCGCCGCCGTCATCGGCCACTCCCAAGGCGAAATAGCCGCCGCCACCATCGCCGGAGCCCTCACCCTCGAAGACGGCGCCCGCATCGCCGCCCTCCGCAGCCGCGCCATCCTCGCCATCAGCGGACACGGCGGCATGGCCTCCATCCCCCTCGGCCACCACGACACCGTCGAACTGTTGAAGGCCTGGGACGGCCGACTGAGCGTCGCCGCCCACAACGGCCCCACCACCACCGTCATCGCCGGCGACCACGACGCCCTCGACCAACTCCTCACCCACTGCGAGAACTCGGACATCCGCGCCCGCCGCATCGACGTCGACTACGCCTCCCACACCCACCACGTCGAACAACTCCGCGACCACCTCGCCCAACAACTCACCGGCATCACCCCGACAGAAGCCACCATCCCCCTCTACTCCACCGTCACCGGCGAACGAATCGACACCACCCAACTCAACGCCGACTACTGGTACACCAACCTCCGCCAACCCGTCCTCCTCACCCAAGCCCTCACCTCCGCCCTCACCGACGGCCACACCACCTTCATCGAGGCCAGCCCCCACCCCGTCCTCACCCCCGCCATCGAGGAAACCCTCGACACCACAACCCCCACCCTCATCACCGGCACCCTCCGCCGCAACGAAGGAACCTGGACCCGCCTCCTCACCTCCGCCGCCCACCTCCACACCCACGGCCACCCCGTCGACTGGACCCCCTACCTCACCCCCGCCACCCACCCCGACCTCCCCACCTACCCCTTCCAACGCGAACGCTTCTGGCTGACCGCGCCCACGGCGACGAACCCCCGCACCGCCGGACTCGACTCCGCCGAGCACCCGCTGCTCGCGGCGGCCGTCCCGCTGCCGGACGACGAGGGCATGCTCCTCACCGGCCTGCTCTCCCTCACCACCCACCCCTGGCTCGCCGACCACGCCGTCTGGGGGACCGTTCTCGCCCCCGGCACGGCCCTCGTCGAACTCGCCCTCCACGCCGGGCGCCGACTCGGCTGCCACCACATCGAGGAGCTCACCCTCCAGGCGCCGCTCGTCCTCCCCGGCCAGGACGGCGTCCGCGTCCAGGTCCGCGTCGGCGCGGCGGACGCCACCGGGCGTCGCACGCTCACCGTCCACTCCGCCGTGGACGGTTCGGAGGCCGGCGGCGCCTGGACCTGCCACGCGACCGGCACCGCCTCGCCGACCGAGCCGTCCGAGCCGACCGCCGGCTGGGCGTCCGGCCGCGTCTGGCCGCCGGCCGGGGCCGAGCCGGTCGAACTCGACGGCCTCTACGAGCGGCTCGCCGTCGACGGCCTCGGGTACGGTCCGGCGTTCCGAGGGCTGCGCGCCGCCTGGCGGCTCGGCGAGGAGGTGTACGCCGAGGTGCGGCTGCCGCGCGAACAGCACGACGCGGCCGCCGAGTTCGGCCTGCACCCCGCCCTGCTGGACGCGGCCCTGCACACCACGCTGGTCGACGGCGCGGAGCAGGTGAGGCTGCCGTTCTCGTGGACCGGTGTCACCCTGCACGCCACCGGCGCGACCGCGCTCCGGGTGCGGCTGACTCCGACCGGTCCGGACGAGCTGTCGCTGGTGGTGGCCGACGAGACCGGTCTGCCGGTCGCCACGGTCGACTCGCTCGCCGTCCGGCCGGTCTCCCGGGCGCAGCTCGGCTCCGCCTCCCGTCGCTCCGGCGCCGACTCGCTGTTCCAGTTGACGTGGCACGAGCTGCCCGGCCGGACGAACTCGGGCACGGTCCGCCACGCGGTGCTCGGTTCCGACGCGCTCGGCGGAGACGGCTATCCGGATCTCGCGGCCCTCGCCGACGCGATCGGCGCCGGCGCACCGGTGCCCGAGGCCGTCGTGCTCCCCTGGACGTCGGAGCCCGGCGGGGACACCCTGTCCGCGGACGCGGCCGGGCGGGCGGTGGAACGGGCGCTGTCCCTGCTCCAGTCCTGGGTGGCCGACGACCGGTTCGGCGCCGCCCGCCTGGTGGTGGTGACCGCCGGCGCCGTCGACACCTCGCTCCGGGCCGTGTCCCCCGACCTGGCGGCGGCCGCCGTCTGGGGTGCGGTGCGGTCGGCGCAGGCCGAGCACCCGGGCAGGTTCGTCCTGGTGGACCTCGACGGCCCCGCGTCCGACGACCGGACCGCGCCGTCGGCCGCGCTGTCCGCCGTACTGCCGGCCGTACTGCCGGCCGTGCTGCCGGCCGTGCTGGACGGTGCCGAGCCGCAGTACGCGGTCCGGGCCGGGCGGGTGCTGGTGCCGCGGCTGGCACGGCTGCACCCGGCCGACGATGTCGCCGCCACCGCCCTGGACCCGGAGGGCACCGTGCTGATCACCGGGGGTACCGGCACGCTGGGCGCCCTCGTCGCCCGGCACCTGGTCGACACGTACGGCGTCCGGCACCTGCTGCTGGTCAGCCGGCAGGGCCGGCAGGCGCCCGGCGCCGCCGAACTGGCCCTGTCCCTGGCCGGGTCGGGCGCCGAGGTGACCTTCGCCCCGTGCGACGCGGCCGACCGGGAGTCGCTGGCCTCGGTGCTCGCGGCCGTCCCGGCGCGCCACCCGCTGACCGGGGTGGTGCACGCGGCCGGGGTGCTGGACGACGGCACCCTCGCCTCGCTCACCCCGGAGCGGGCCAGGGCCGTGCTGCGCCCGAAGGCGGACGCCGCCTGGAACCTGCACGAGCTGACCCTGAACGCCAAGCCGGCGATGTTCGTGCTGTTCTCGGCCGCGGGCGGGCTGCTCGGCAATGCCGGGCAGGCCAACTACGCCGCCGCCAACGCCTACCTGGACGGCCTGGCCGCCCACCGCCGCGCGCTGGGCCTGCCCGGGGTGTCGATGGCGTGGGGGCTGTGGTCGGCGGCCAGCGCCATGACCCGCGGTCTGAGCGAGGCGGACCGGTCGCGGATGCGGCGCTCGGGCGTGCTGCCGATGTCCACGGCGGCGGGCCTGGCGCTGTTCGACACCGCGCTCGCCCAGGACCGGCCGTTGGTACTCCCGGTCCGACTGGACCTGCGCGCGCTCCGCGAGGGCGGCTCGACGCGGGACCTGCCGCTGCTGCGGGCCCTGCTCGGCACGGCACCGCGGCGCGCGGCCCGCTCCGAGGCGCCGGCCGCAACCGGTGCCGGGCTGTCGCTCGACGGCCTGTCCGCCGCCGAACGGTCGCACACCCTCGTCGAGTTGGTGCGGGTCCAGGTGGCCGCGGTGCTCGGCCACGCCTCGCCGGAGGCGGTCGGCACCGGGCGCGGCTTCCTGGAGTCCGGGTTCGACTCGCTGCGCGGAGTGGAGCTGCGCAACCGCCTGGCCACGGCCACCGGCCTGCGCCTGCCCGCGACGCTGGTCTTCGACCACCCGACGCCGGCCGCCGTCGCCGAGCACCTCGGCGAGCTGCTCCGGCAGCGTGACCGGACGGCCGCCGCACCGGCCCTGCTCGACCTCGACGGCCTGGAGGCGGGTCTGCGCGACCTGGCCCCCGCGGACCAGGCCGCGCGTGAGCGGCTCGCCGAGCGGCTGCGCGGGCTGGCGGCGCAGCTGCACGCGCCGCAGGCCGAGGCGGCGCCCGAACTCCCCTCCGATGAGGAGGAGTTCGCGGACATCACGCTCGACGAGATCCTCGACATCGTCGACAGCGAACTGCGGAACCCGTGACCATGCCCACCCCGGGCCCACCGTCGGACCCGTCCTTGAACTCGGACCCGTCGTTGAACAGAGAGGCGCACAGCGGAATGACGAGTAGCGAGAAGGTCGTCGACGCGCTCAAGCGGCTGACCGTCGACCTGCGCCGGACCCGCCGGCGGCTCCAGGAGGTCGAGGAGGGGGCCCGTGCGCCGATCGCGATCGTCGGCATGGCGTGCCGCTACCCCGGCGGGGTCGCCTCCCCGGAGGACCTGTGGCGCGTGGTGGCCGAGGAGCGGGACGCGATCTCGCCCTTCCCGACGGACCGCGGCTGGGACGGCGGCCTGCACGACCCCGACCCGGCCCGACACGGCACGGTGTACGTCCGCGAGGGCGGCTTCCTGCACGACGCGGCCGAGTTCGACCCGGCGTTCTTCGGCATGAGCTCCCGCGAGGCGCTGGCCACCGACCCGCAGCAGCGGCTGCTGCTGGAGACCTCCTGGGAGGCCTTCGAGCGGGCGGGAATCGCCCCGGAGACCCTGCGCGGCAGCCGGACCGGCGTCTTCGCCGGGGTGATCTACCAGGACTACGCCTCGCGGCTGCGCCGGGTACCGGGTGAGTTCGAGGGCTACGTCGGCAACGGCAGTACCGGCAGCGTCGCCTCCGGCCGGGTCGCGTACACCTTCGGCCTGGAGGGTCCGGCCGTCACCCTCGACACCGCGTGCTCGTCGTCCCTGGTGGCGCTGCACCAGGCGGCGCAGGCGCTGCGGAGCGGCGAGTGCTCGCTCGCCCTCGCCGGCGGTGTGACCGTGATGGCCTCGCCGATGGCGCTGGTCGAGTTCAGCCGGCAGCGGGGCCTGGCGCCCGACGCGCGCTGCAAGGCGTTCTCGGCCCGGGCCGACGGGACCGGCCTGGGCGAGGGCGTCGGGATGCTGCTGCTGGAACGCCTCTCCGACGCCCGGCGGAACGGCCGGCACGTCCTCGCCGTGATCCGGGGCAGCGCGGTCAACCAGGACGGCGCGAGCAGCGGTCTGACGGCCCCGAGCGGGCCCGCCCAGCAGCGGGTGATCCGGCAGGCGCTGGAGAACGCCGGGCTGTCGGCACGGGACGTGGACGCGGTGGAGGCGCACGGCACCGGGACCACGCTCGGCGACCCGATCGAGGCCCAGGCGCTGCTGGCCACCTACGGCCAGGAGCGGGCCGGGGCGGAGCCGCTGTGGCTCGGCTCGGTGAAGTCCAACATCGGGCACGCCCAGGCGGCGGCGGGGGTGGCCGGCGTCATCAAGACGGTGATGGCGATGCGGCACGGCGTGCTGCCGCGCACCCTGCACCTCGACGGGGCGAATCCGCACGTCGACTGGGAGGCCGGCGCGGTGTCCCCGCTGACCGCCGCCCGGCCGTGGCCGGTGAGCGGGCGGCCGCGCCGGGCCGGGGTGTCCTCCTTCGGGGTGAGCGGCACCAATGCGCACCTCGTCCTGGAGGAGGCCGAGCCGGAGCAGGGCGAACGTCCCGAGCAGGCGGGACAGGCCGGGTCGGAGCCGGCCGGCCCCGGCCCGGCCCGCGGGGCGACGGTGCCGTGGGTGCTCTCCGGCCGGACCGAGGCCGCGCTGCGCGCGCAGGCCGCACGGCTGTTGGAGCACCTGGACGGGCACCCCGGCCGGTCCGCCGCCGAGGTGGGGGCGGCACTGGCGCGCACCCGTGCGACCTTCGAGCACCGGGCCGTCCTCCTGGGGACGGACCCGGCCGGGTTCCGGGCGGGCCTGGCCGCGCTGGCGGCGGGCGAACCGGGGCCCGGCCTGGTCCGGGGCGTCGCCCGGGGGGACGCCCGGGTGGTGTTCGTGCTGCCGGAGCGGCCGGCGGAGCGCACCGACGGCGTGCTGCGCCTGCTGGACGCCTCGCCGCTGTTCGCGGAGCGGCTGGCCGCCTGCGACGCGGCGCTCGTGGAGGTCGCCGGCTGGTCCGCCACGCAGGTGCTGCGCGGGGCCGAGGGCGCGCCCGACCCGGCCCGCCCGGAGGTCGACCGCGCGGTGGGATGGGCCGTGCTGGTCGCCCTCGCCGGGTGGTGGCAGGGGCACGGGGTGGACCCGGCCGCCGTGGTCGCACCGGGCGACGGCGCCGGCGCGGCCGCGGGAGCCTGCGTCGCGCAGGCCCTCTCGCTGGCGGAGGGCGCGCGCGCGGCGGTGTCCGGCGGGCCGGTCGACCCGTCCGGTGCCCGGGTTCCGCTGCTGCCGGGCGATCCGGACGACGCGGTGCGCGACCTGCTGGAGCGCGGCCACACCCGGTTCGTCGCCCTCGGACCCGAGCAGGCCACCCGGATCGCGGGCGCCGCGGACGGGAAGGTCCGGGTGGTCGGCGGCCCCGAGGGCCCCTTCGGCGACCCCGACGAGGCCCTCGCCGCCCAGGACGGGCTCCTCGCGGCCCTGGCCGAGCTGTACGTCCACGGCGGGCCGGCCGACTGGTCGGCGGCGTTCCCCGCCGCCGGGCTGCGCCCGGTCGACCTGCCGACCTACCCGTTCCAGCGCCGCCGCTACTGGCTGGAGGACGGACCGGCCGACCCCGACGTGGCCGCGGCCGGGCTCGCCCCGACGGACCACCCGCTGCTCCGGGCCGCGGTGGAACTCCCCGCCGACGGAGGGCTGCTGTTCACCGGACGGCTGTCACCCGGTGAGCTGCCCTGGCTCGCCGACCACACCGTGCACGGGCGGGTGCTGCTCCCCGGCACCGCGGTGGTCGAGCTGGTCCGCTGGGCGGGCGCCCGGACGGGCTGCGCGCACATCGAGGAGCTGACCCTGCACGCCCCGCTGGAGCTCCCCGGCCGGGAGACCGCCCCGGAGGGCGGCGTCCGGATCAGGCTGGCCGTCGGCGTCCCGGACGGAGACGGCCGCCGCCCGGTGGAGCTGTCCTCCCGCCCGGCAGGGCCCGAGGACGCCCCCTGGAGCCGGCACGCCGCCGCCACGGTGTCCGCCGAGGAGCCGGCCCCGTCGTCGGACCTGGTCTCCTGGCCGCCGGCCGGCGCCGAGCCGGTCGACCTCGACGGGTGCTACCGCCGCTTCGCGGGCCTCGGCGTCGACTACGGTCCCGCCTTCCGCGGGCTGCGCGCGCTCTGGCGCCGCGGCGAGGAGGTGTTCGCCGAGGTGGCCCTGTCCGAGGCGGACCGGGCCGACGCCGCGCGGTACGGCCTCCACCCGGCCCTGCTGGACGCCGCGCTGCAGGCCGGTGCCGCCGCTGCCGCGCCGACCGCGGGGCCGCTCCCGGTCCCGTTCGCCTGGCACGGCGTCTCGATCCGGGGGACGGGCCCGACCGCGCTGCGGGTGCGACTCGCGCCCGCCGGACCGGACGCGATGACCGTCGAGGCGGCCGACCCGGCGGGTGTCCCGGTGGCGTCGGTCGCGAACCTGCGGTCCCGGACACTGCACGGTGACACCACCGGCTCCCCCCTGCTGTGGCGGGTCCGATGGGCGCCGGTACCGGCACCCCCGCAGCCGTCCGCCGTGCGGACGGCGGTGGTGGGCGCCGGGCTGCCGACGGCCTCCGCGCTCCGCTACCCGGACCTCACCGCCCTGGCCGCCGCCGGGACACCGGTGCCGGACGTGGTGCTCGCGCCCCTCCTGCCGGCCGGCGACGAGCTGCCGGCCGCCGTCCACTCCGCCACCGCCGACGCGCTGTCGCTGGTGCGGGCCTGGCTCGCCGAGCCGCGGTTCGCCGCCGCGCGGCTGGTCGTGGCCACCCGGGGCGCCCAGGCCGCGGGGGCCGACACCGCGTCACCCGACCTGGCCTCGGCGGCGGTCTGGGGGCTGCTGCGGTCGGCCCTGTCCGAGCACCCCCGGCGTTTCGGCCTCCTGGACCTCGACGCGGCGGATCCCGCCGATCCCGCCGAGGCCGACCTGACCCGGGCGCTGGTCCTGGCCCGGGACGAACCGCAACTGGCGCTGCGCCGGTCCGACCTCCTGGTACCACGGCTGGTGGAGGCGGAACGGCCCGGCGGCGACAGCCCCTCCCCCGCCCCCTCCTTCGACCCCTCCTTCGACCCGAACGGCACCGTCCTGGTCACCGGCGGCACGGGCACGCTCGGCTCACTGCTCGCCCGGCACCTGGTCGTCCGCGGTGCCCGGCACCTCCTGCTGGCCGGGCGGCGGGGGGAGCGGGCGCCGGGCGCGGCCGAACTGGTCGCGGAGCTCACCGCGCTGGGGGCCGACGTCACGGTGGCCGCCTGCGACGCCTCCGACCGTGCGGCCCTGGCCGGCCTGCTGCGTTCGATCCCCGGGGAGCACCCGTTGACGGCCGTGGTGCACGCGGCCGGCGTGACCGACGACGGCCTGCTGACCGCGCTCACCCCCGAGCGGCTCGATGCCGCCCTGCGGCCGAAGGTGGACGCGGCCTGGCACCTGCACGAACTGACCCGCTCGCTGGGACTGGACGCTTTCGTCCTGTTCTCCTCCGCCTCCGGCGTCCTCGGCACCGCCGGCCAGGCCAACTACGCCGCGGCGAACGCCTTCCTGGACGCGCTCGCCCGGCATCGCCACGCCGAGGGACTGCCGGGCCTGTCCCTCGCGTGGGGAATGTGGGCCGAGCGCAGCGCCCTGACCGAGCGTCTGAACCCGCATCAGGCGGCCAAGTTGGAGCGGAGCGGGTTCGGCGCCCTCTCCGCGGAAGAGGCACTTGATCTCTTCGACGCCGCCCGTATGATGATCACTGAGCCGGTGCTGGTCCCGGTCCGGCTGGACCCCGCAGCGGTGCGGGGCCGGGCCGAACGGGGACAGGTCCCGTCGCTGCTGCGGGAACCGGTCGCGGAGCCGACTCCCGCCACGGCTGCGGCAGCGGTTCCGACGTCAGCGGTTCCGACGGCGGACCCGGCGGCCGGCTTCGCGCAGCGCCTGCGGGCGATGCCGGAGTCCGAACGCCGGCGGGCCCTGCTCGACCTCGTCCGCACCCACGCGGCGGTCGTGCTGGCCGAGTCCGGCCCCGAGGACATCGACCCCGGTCAGGGCTTCGTCGACCTGGGCTTCGACTCGCTCGCCAACCTCGAACTCCAGGACCGGCTCCAGGAGGCCACCGGCCTCCAGCTGCCCAGCACCCTGGTCTTCGACCACCCCACCGCGACGGCTCTGGCCGATCACCTCAGCGCCCTGTTCGGCGCCGAGGAGATGACGGAGGTGGGCCCCGCGCTCGCGGAACTCGACCGGCTGGAGGCGTTCCTGGCGCCCTTCACCGACGACGACCAGGCCCGGACGGCGATCACCCACCGGCTGAGGGACCTCCTCTCCCGCTGGGACGACGACGGCCGGGACGGCGCCGACCGAACCGACCTCGCCTCGGCGACCGACGACGAACTCTTCGACGTACTCGACCAGTTGCGCGCCCGCTGAGGGCCGAACCCCGCACGGATCGACCCCCGCACCGGCTTTAGGAGCAGGCTCAAGTGGCACATGAAGACAAGCTTCGCGAGCACCTCCGGTGGGCTGCCGCCGAACTCGGCGAGGCACGCCGCCGGGTGGCCGAGCTGGAGGCCGCCGACCGCGAGCCGATCGCGATCGTCGGAATGAGCTGCCGCTACCCGGGCGGGGTCCGGACCCCGGAGGAGTTGTGGGAGCTGGCGGCCGCCGGACGGGACGCCGTCGGTGCGCCACCCGCCGAACGCGGTTGGCGCACCGAGGACTTCTACGACCCCGACGGCCTGCGCCCCGGCACCTCCTACGTCTGCGAGGGCGGCTTCCTCGACGACGCCGACCGGTTCGACCCCGGGTTCTTCGACATCAGCCCGCGCGAGGCGCTCGCCATGGACCCCCAGCAGCGGCTGCTGCTGGAGACCGCGTGGGAGGCGTTCGAACGCGCGGACATTCCCCCCGCGACGGTGCGCGGCACCCGGGTCGGGGTGTTCACCGGCCTGATGTACCACGACTACGGCACCCGGCTGACCTCGGTGGACGAGTCGGTCGCGGGCTTCCTGGGCAGCGGCACCGCGGGCAGCGTCGCGTCCGGACGGATCGCCTACGCGCTCGGACTGGAGGGGCCGGCGGTGACCGTGGACACGGCCTGCTCCTCCTCCCTGGTGGCCCTCCACCTCGCCGCCCAGGCCGTCCGGCGCGGCGACTGCACGATGGCGCTGGCCGGCGGCGTCACGGTGATGGCCACGCCCGACACCTTCGTCGAGTTCAGCCGGCAGGGCGGCCTCGCCCGGGACGGGCGCTGCAAGTCCTTCGCGGCCGCCGCCGACGGCACCGCCTGGGGCGAGGGCGCCGGCATGCTGCTGGTCGAGCGGCTCTCCGACGCCCGCCGCAACGGGCACCCGGTGCTCGCCGTACTGCGCGGCTCCTCGGTGAACCAGGACGGTGCCAGCAGCAGCCTCTCCGCGCCCAACGGCCCCTCGCAGCAGCGGGTGATCCGGGCCGCCCTCGCCGAGGCCGACCTGTCACCGGACCTGATCGACGCGGTGGAGGCGCACGGCACGGGCACCCGGCTGGGCGACCCGATCGAGGCGCAGGCCCTGCTCGCCACCTACGGCAAGGACCGGCCCGCCGAACGGCCCCTACTGCTGGGGTCGTTGAAGTCCAACATCGGGCACACCCAGGCGGCGGCCGGGGTCGGTGGCGTGATCAAGATGGTGCTGGCGATGCGGCACGGCGTACTGCCGCGCACGCTGCACGTCGACGAGCCCACCCCGCACGTCGACTGGTCCTCCGGCGCCGTCGAACTGCTCACCGAGGCACGGGAATGGCCGCGGACGGGGCGGCCCCGGCGGTCGGCCGTGTCCTCGTTCGGGGTCAGCGGGACGAACGCGCACGTGATCCTGGAGGAGGCACCGGCGGAAGAACCGGCCGAGCAGCCGAGCGAGCAGCCGGCGGCTGCTCCGGCCGCGGTCGGCGGCGCCGCGCTGCCGTGGGTACTGTCCGCCCGGGACGAGCGGGCCCTGCGTGCCCAGGCCGAGCAACTGCGGGCGGCGGTCGAGGCTCACCCGGAGTGGGAACCGGCCGCGGTGGCCGAGGCCCTGGTGTCGGGCCGGTCGGCGTTCGAGCAGCGGGCGGTGGTGATCGGCGAGGACCGCGCGGAGCTGCTGAGCGGCCTCACCGCCATCGCCGACGGCACCGCCGCGCCGGGGGTCGTGGTGGGCGGCGGCAGCTTCGAGCGTCCGGTGTTCGTGTTCCCCGGGCAGGGCTCGCAGTGGATCGGCATGGGCACCGAACTCCTCGACACCTCAACGGTGTTCGCGGGATCCATCGCCCGCTGCCAGGAGGCGCTCGCGCCGCACATCGACTGGTCGCTGACCGACGCCCTGCGCGGCACCCTCGACCTCGCACGCGTCGACGTCGTCCAGCCCACCCTGTTCGCCGTCATGATCGCCCTCGCCGAACTCTGGCAATCCCTCGGCATCCACCCCGCCGCCGTCATCGGCCACTCCCAAGGCGAAATAGCCGCCGCCACCATCGCCGGAGCCCTCACCCTCCACGACGGCGCCCGCATCGCCGCCCTCCGCAGCCGCGCCATCCTCACCATCAGCGGCCACGGCGGCATGGCATCCATCCCCCTCGGCCACCAGGACACCGTCGAGCTGCTGAGCGCCTGGGACGGACGGCTCAGCATCGCCGCCCACAACGGCCCCACCACCACCGTCATCGCCGGCGACCACGACGCCCTCGACCAACTCCTCACCCACTGCGAGAAGTCGGACATCCGCGCCCGCCGCATCGACGTCGACTACGCCTCCCACACCCACCACGTCGAACAACTCCGCGACCACCTCGCCCAACAACTCACCGGCATCACCCCCAAGCCCGCCGACATCCCCTTCTACTCCACCGTCACCGGCGAGCGGATCGACACCACCCGCCTCGACGCGCACTACTGGTACACCAACCTCCGCCAGCCGGTCCGCTTCACCGACGCCCTCACCTCCGCCCTCGCCGACGGCCACCACACCTTCATCGAGGCCAGCCCCCACCCCGTCCTCACCACCACCGTCCAGGACACCGCCGAGGCCGCCGACCAACCCGCCGTCACCACCGGTACCCTCCGCCGCAACGAAAGCGGCCTCCGCCGACTGCTCACCTCGGCCGCCGAGATCCACACCCACGGCCACCCCGTCGACTGGACGGCCCTCCTCCCCACCGACGGTCCCCACCACCTCGACCTCCCCACCTACCCCTTCCAACGCGAACGCTTCTGGCTCGACGCCCCCGCAGCCACCGGAGACGTCCGCGCCGCCGGCCTCACCGCCGCCGACCACCCCCTCCTCAGTGCCCTGCTCCCCCTCGCCGACGACGACGAGCACGTCCTCACCGGCCTGCTCTCCGCCGCCACCCACCCCTGGCTCGCCGACCACGCCGTCTTCGGGACCGCACTCCTCCCCGGCACCGCCCTCGTCGAACTCGCCCTCCACGCGGGCGACCGCACCGGCTGCGACGTCCTCGACGAACTCACCCTCCAGGCACCCCTGTTGCTCCCGGAGGACGGATCGGTCCAGCTCCAGCTCCGGGTCGGCCCCGCAGCCGACGACGGACGGCGGCCCGTCTCCGTCCACTCCCGCCCGGACCGCCCCGACGCCCCCTGGACCCGGCACGCGACCGGCGTCCTGGCCACCGACGCCGAGCAGCCGGCCTGGGATCTCACCGCCTGGCCGCCGGCCGGCGCGCTGCCGGTGGACCTCACGGACCTCTACCCGCGCCTGGCCGCCGACGGCCTCGGCTACGGTCCGGCGTTCCAGGGCCTGCACGCGCTCTGGCGCCAGGGCGAGGAGCTGTTCGCCGAGGTGCGGCTGCCGCGCGAACAGCACGACGTGGCCGCGGAGTTCGGCCTGCACCCCGCCCTGCTGGACGCGGCCCTGCACGCGGTCGCGGCCGCGGCCCCGGGCGAGGTGCGACTGCCGTTCTCCTGGAGCGGCGTCTCCCTGTACGCCACCGGCGCGACCGCCCTCCGGGTGCGCCTGTCACCGGCCGGGGGCGACGCGGTCGCCCTCGCGGTGGCCGACGGAAGCGGCGCGCCGGTCGCCCGGGCGGCGTCGCTGGCGAGCCGCCCGGTGGACCGCGAGCAGCTGCGATCCGCGGCCGACGACGGCGCGGACCCGCTGCTGGGTGTGGACTGGACCGAAGTGCCGCCCCCGCCCGGGGCACCGGCCGGACGCTGGGTCCTGCTCGGCACCGACCGCCTCGGGCTTCCCGACGACCTGCGGCTCGGCACGCATCCCGACCTCACCGCCCTCGCCGGGACCGTGGAGGCCGGCGCGACGGTCCCGGACGCCGTCCTGGTCACCTGCGCCGGCCCTGAGTCGCCGGACGACACCCCCGCCGCCGCGCGCGAGGCCGTCGGACGGATCCTGACGGTCATTCAGGACTGGCTGGCGAACGAGCAGTTCGCCTCCTCCCGGCTCGTCGTGCTGACCAGGGGCGCGGTGGCGGCCGCCGACGGCGAGAGCGTGCCGGACCTCGCCCACGCCGCGGTGTGGGGCCTGGTGCGCTCCGCCCAGACCGAGCATCCGGGCCGCTTCGTCCTGCTCGACCTGGACGGGCACCCTGACGGGCTGCCGCTCACCCTGGCCGCCGCGCTCGCCACCGCCGAGCCCCAACTCGCGCTCCGCCAGGGCGTCCTGCTCGCCCCGCGGCTCGTCCGGGCGAGCACCGGCCGACTGCTGGAGCCCCCGGCGGGCACGCCCGACTGGCGCCTGGACACCACCGCGAAGGGCACGCTGGAGAACCTCGCCCTCCTCCCCCACCCGGCGGCCTCCGCACCGCTCGGCCCCGGCCAGGTCCGGCTGGCCGTACGGGCCGCCGGCATGAACTTCCGCGACGTGCTGCTCGGCCTGGGCATGGTCGACCAGGACGTCATGGGCGGGGAGGCCGCCGGCGTCGTGCTGGAGACCGGCCCCGGCGTCACCGCGTTCGCCCCGGGCGACCGCGTGATGGGGATGGTGCCCGGCTCGTTCGGGCCGGTCGCCGTGGTCGACCAGCGGCTGCTCGTCCCGCTCCCCGCGCGCTGGACGTTCACCGAGGGGGCCTCGGTGCCGATCGCCTTCCTGACCGCCTACTACGGCCTGGTCGACCTCGCCGGGCTGGGCGCCGGCGAGTCGGTGCTGATCCACTCGGCGACCGGCGGCGTCGGCCTGGCGGCGATCCAACTGGCCCGCCACCTGGGCGCCGAGGTGTTCGCCACGGCCAGCCCGGCCAAGTGGGGCACCCTGCGCGCGCTCGGCATCCCGCCGGAGCGGATCGCCTCCTCGCGCAGTCTCGACTTCGAGCAGCGGGTCCGCGCCGCCGCCGGGGGCCGGGGCGTGGACGTGGTGCTCAACTCCCTCGCCAACGAGTTCGTCGACGCCTCCTTGCGGCTGCTCGCCGACGGCGGGCGGTTCGTGGAGATGGGCAAGACCGACATCCGCGACGCGGCCGAGGTCACCGCCGCCCACCCCGGCACCTCCTACCTCTGGTTCGACCTGATCGAGGCCGGCTACGACCGGATCGGCCGGATGATGGCCGAGCTCATGCCGCTGTTCGAACGCGGGGTGCTCCGTCCGATCCCCTCCCGCACCTGGGACGTGCGGCGGGCGCTGGACGCGTTCCGCTTCATGAGCCAGGCCCGGCACGTCGGCAAGGTGGTGCTCACCATGCCGACGGCCCCGGACCCGAACGGCACCGTGCTGATCACCGGCGGCACCGGCGCGCTCGGCGCACTGGTGGCCCGGCAGCTGGTCACCGAGCACGGCGTGCGGCACCTGCTGCTGCTCGGCCGCCGCGGCCCCGAGGCCCCGGGCGCGGCCGAACTCACCGCCGAACTGACCGACTCGGGCGCCCGGGTGACCGTCATCGCCTGCGACACCGCCGACCGCGAGGACCTCGCCCGGGCCCTCGCCGCCGTCCCCGCCGACCACCCGCTCACCGCCGTCGTCCACGCCGCCGGCGTGCTGGACGACGCGGTGGTCGCCTCGCTGACGCCGGCACAGGTCTCGGCCGTGATGCGCCCCAAGGCGGACGCCGCCTGGCACCTGCACGAGCTGACCCGCGACGCGGACCTCGGCGCCTTCGTCCTGTTCTCCTCCTCGGCGGCCGTCCTGGGCGGCCCCGGCCAGGGCAACTACGCCGCCGCCAACGCCTTCCTCGACGCGCTCGCCCGGCGCCGCCGCGCCGAGGGGCTGCCGGGCCTGTCGATCGCCTGGGGCCTGTGGGAGCGGGCCAGCGGCATGACCGGCCACCTCGGCAGCACCGACCTGGCCAGGCTGCGGCGCTCGGGGGTGAGCCCGCTGTCCGACGGCGACGGCGTGTCGATGTTCAGCGCGGCACTGCCCTCCGACCGGGACCAGCTGGTGGCGATGAAGCTCGACGTCGCGACCGCCCGTACCGCCTTCCAGTCCGGCTCGGTGCCGCCGTTGCTGCGCCGGCTGGTCGGTGCCGGCACCAGGCGCACGGCGGCGGCCACCGGAACGGACGACGGGCCGGCCCCGGCCCTGCGGCTGGCCGCCCTGCCCGAGGCCGAACGCACCCGCGCGCTGCTGGAACTGGTGCTCACCAACGCGGCGGTGGTACTCGGCCACGCCACGGGCGGGGACGTCCAGCCGGACCGGGCGTTCAAGCAGCTCGGCTTCGACTCGCTCACCGCCGTCGAGCTGCGCAACCGGCTCAACCTCGCCACCGGACTCCGGCTGCCCGCCACCCTGGTCTTCGACCATCCGACGCCGGACGCCCTGGCCGCCTTCCTGCGGACCGAGCTGGCCCCGGCCGAACCCGCCGGCCGGCCGGCCTCCGACGGCGAGATCAGCCGGCTCCTGGCGACCGTCCCGCCCGCCCGGCTGCGCGCCGCCGGCCTGCTCGACGCCCTGCTGGCACTGGCCGGCGCCGGACCGGAGGAGCCGCCGGCCGAACCGGACGGGGACCTCGACGAGATCGACGCCATGGACGCCGACGACCTGATCGGCCTGGCTTTCGGCACCACTGACCTCTGATCGCGCTCGGACTGCGGAGAACCAACGATGGCTGCATCACAGGCTGGATCCCAGGAGAACAGGGTGCTGGAGGCGCTCCGGCTCTCCCTCAAGGAGAACAAGCGGCTCCAGCAGCAGAACCACCGGCTGACCGAGGCCCGGCACGAGCCGATCGCGATCGTCGGCATGGCGTGCCGCTACCCCGGTGACGTCGACAGCCCTGAGGAGCTGTGGCGCCTGGTGTCCGACGGCCGCGACGCCCTGTCCGGCTTCCCGACGGAACGCGGCTGGGACGCCGAGGAGTTGTACGACCCGGACCCCGACCGGGCCGGCCGGAGCTACGTCCGGACGGGCTGCTTCGTCCGCGGCGCGGAACGGTTCGACGCCGCCTTCTTCGGGATCAGCCCGCGCGAGGCGCTCGCCATGGACCCGCAGCAGCGCCTCCTGCTGGAGACCTCCTGGGAGGTCTTCGAACGCGCCGGCATCGACCCGGAGTCCGTGCGCGGCACCGCGACCGGCGTGTTCGTCGGCGCCTCCCCGCTCGGCTACGCCGCCGACCCGCGCGGCGCGGAGGGCTCCGAGGGCTACCTGCTGACCGGGACCACCGTCAGCGTCGCCTCCGGCCGGCTCGCCTACACCTTCGGGCTGGAGGGCCCGGCGGTGACGGTGGACACCGCGTGCTCCTCCTCGCTCGTGGCCCTGCACCTGGCCGGCCGGGCGCTGCGCGACGGCGAGTGCTCGATGGCGCTGGTCGGCGGCGCGGCGGTGATGGCGGCACCGCACATGTTCATCGAGTTCAGCCGTCAGCGCGGCCTCGCCCCCGACGGGCGCTGCAAGGCCTTCGCGGGCGCGGCCGACGGCACCGCCTGGGGCGAGGGCGTCGGCGTGCTGCTGGTCGAGCGGCTCTCCGACGCCCGCCGCAACGGGCACCCGGTACTCGCCGTGGTCCGCGGCTCCGCCGTCAACCAGGACGGCGCCTCCAACGGCCTGACCGCGCCGAGCGGACCGGCCCAGCAGCGGGTGATCCGGGCCGCGCTCGCGGACGCCCGGCTCACCACCGCCGACGTGGACGCCGTGGAGGCCCACGGCACCGGCACCCGGCTCGGCGACCCGATCGAAGCGCAGGCCCTGCTCGCCACCTACGGCCAGGACCGGCCCGCCGAACGGCCGCTCTGGCTCGGCTCGGTGAAGTCCAACATCGGCCACACCCAACTCGCCGCGGGCGTCGCCGGCGTCATCAAGACGGTGATGGCGATGCGCCACGGCGTCCTGCCCGCCACCCTGCACGTCGACGAGCCCACCCCGCAGGTCGACTGGTCCCGCGGCGCGGTCGAACTGCTCACCGAGCGGCGCGACTGGCCTGCCGTCGACCGCCCTCGGCGGGCCGCCGTCTCCTCCTTCGGCATCAGCGGCACCAACGCCCACGTGATCCTGGAACAGCACGTCGAGGACCAGTACGCCGAGGAACGGCCCGTCGGGGACCGGCCCGTGGAGGAGCGGCCCGTCGGGGAACCGCCCGCCCCCAGCGGCCGCACCGCACCCACCACCCCGTGGCTGCTGTCGGCCCGGAGCCCGGAGGCCCTGCGCGCCCAGGCCGGTCGGCTGGCCGACGCCGCGGCCGCCGCCCCGGAGTGGGCGGCCGCGGACGTCGCGTGGACACTGGCCACCGCCCGGGCCGGCCTCGACCACCGCGCGGTGGTGCTCGGGGCCGGCCACGAGGAGCTGCTCGCCGGCCTCGACGCGCTGCGCCGGGGCGACGACGCGCCCGACCTCGTCCAGGGCTCGGCCACCCGCACCGGCAAGCTGGCGTTCCTGTTCACCGGCCAGGGTGCCCAGCGCGCCGGCGCCGGCCGCGAACTGTACCGGCGTTTCCCGGTGTTCGCCGCCGAGCTGGACCGGGTGTGCGACCTGCTGACGAAGCGGAGCGGCCTGCCGGTCCGCGAGGTGCTGCTCGCCGAGGAGGGGGCACCGGGGGCGGACCGGCTGGACGAGACGGCCTTCACCCAGTCCGCCCTGTTCGCGCTGGAGGTGGCGCTGTTCCGGCTGGTCGAATCCTGGGGCCTGCGGCCGGACTTCGTCCTCGGGCACTCGATCGGGGAACTCGCGGCGGCCCACGTCGCCGGGGTGTTCTCGCTGGAGGACGCGGTCACGGCGGTGGCCGCCCGCGGCCGCCTGATGCAGCGGCTCCCCGCCGGCGGCGCGATGGTGGCGGTGGAGGCGACGGAGCAGGAGGTGACCGCCCTGCTGACCGACCACGCCGGCGCGGCCGGCATCGCCGCCGTCAACGGGCCCCGCTCCGTCGTGCTCTCCGGCGAGGAGGACGCGGTCGTAACGATCGTCGAGCAGCTGAGCGCGCAGGGCCGCCGGACGAAGCGGCTGACCGTCAGCCACGCCTTCCACTCCGCCCGCATGGACGGCATGCTCGCCCCGTTCCGCGAGGTGCTCGACGGCCTCACGCTGCACGAGCCGACGATCCCGGTCGTCTCCAACCTCACCGGCCGGCCGGCCGCCGCCGAGCGGATCCGCACGTCGGAGTACTGGGTCCGGCACGTGCGCGAGGGCGTGCGCTTCCACGACGGCGTCCGGCACCTGCTCGACCAGGGCGTGACGACCTTCCTGGAACTCGGCCCCGACGGCGTGCTGTCCGCCATGGTCCGGCAGAGTGCCGGGGACGGGACCGGGGACGTCACCGCGGCGCCGCTGCTGCGCCGCGGCCGCCCGGAGTCGGACACCGTGCTCGGCGCGGTCGCCCAGGCCCACGCGCGCGGCACCCGGGTGGACTGGCCGGCCCTGCTCACCGAACTGGTCGGCCCGGCCGGCCACCGGCCGGACCTGCCGACGTACGCGTTCCAGGGCGAGCCGTACTGGCTGGCCCCCGCCGACGGAACACCCGCCGAGGCCGCCGAACTGGGCGTGGCGAGCGCCGGGCATCCGCTGCTCGGCGCCGTCGTCGCCCCGGCCGAGGGCGGCGGGCTGCTCCTCACCGGCCGGCTGTCGACCCACACGCACCGCTGGCTCGCCGACCACGTGGTGCTGGGCAGCACGGTGGTGCCCGGCACCGCGTACCTGGAACTGGCCCTGCACGCGGCCCGGCTGGCCGGCTGCACGACGGTCGAGGAACTCGACCAGGAGGCGCCGCTGATCCTCGCCGGCACCGGGACGGCCCAGGTGCAGGTGACGGTCGGCGCGGCCGACGGGTCGGGCCGACGGCCGATCGGCGTGTACGCGCGGCCGGACGACACCGTGGACTGGACCCGGCACGCGGCCGGCACGCTGGCCGCCGGGGACGGCGGCGCGGGCTGGCGGCCGACCGGCGTCTGGCCGCCCGAGGGCGCCGAGCCGGTGGACCTCGACGGCTTCTACTCCGCCGTCGCCCGTGACGGTTTCGACTACGGCCCGTCGTTCCGGGGCCTGCGGGCGATGTGGCGCGCGGGCGACGACGTGTACGGCGAGGTCGCCCTGCCCGAGTCGGAACTGAACCGGGCGGACGGGTACGGGGTCCACCCCGCCCTGCTCGACGCCGCCCTGCACGCGGGCCTGGTCGGGAACACCGGCGAGCAGGTCCTGCTGCCCTTCGCCTGGACCAACGTGCGGGTGCACCGGCCCGGCGCGGTCGCCCTGCGGCTGCGGCTGGCCCCGGCCGGACCGGACGCGATGTCCCTGGACGTGGCCGACGGGACCGGCGCGCCGGTCGCCTCGGTCGGCGCCCTGCGGGCCCGTCCGGTCTCGCTCGACCAACTCCGCGCGGCGGCCCGGGCCGGGCTGGGCGACGCGCTGTTCCGGGTCGAGTGGGCGCCCCTCCCGGCCGCGGACGGCGTCGAACGGGAGCGCGGCCGATGGGCCGTGCTCGGGGACGGTGCCGGGTTCCCCGGTCTCGACCGCCACCCCGACCTCACGGCCCTCGGCGAGGCCGTCACCGCGGGACTGCCGGTGCCGGACGCGGTCGTCCTGCCCCTGCCGGACACCACGGGCGACCTCCCCGCGGCGGTGCGCGCGGCCCTGCGCCGGACGTGGTCCGCGCTGACCACGTGGGCGGCGGACGACCGGTTCGCGGCCTCCCGGCTGGTCCTGGTGACCCACGGGGCGGTGGCCGCCGACCGGACGGACGCGGGCGACCCCGCCACCGGCCGGGCCGCGGCCGCGGACGTCCCGAACCTCGCCCACGCGCCGCTGTGGGGTCTCGTCCGGGCCGCCCAGGCCGAGCAGCCCGACCGCTTCGTCCTGCTCGACCTCGACCACCCCGCCGACCTCAACCGTGACGGCCTCGACAACCGTGACGGCCTCGACCCGGACGGCGGCGCGGACACCACCGCGGCACTGGACCGGGCGGCCGTCGGCGGCGAACCGCAGCTCGCCCTGCGCGCCGGCACCGTCCTGGCCCCGCGCCTGGTACCCGCCCGCCCGGCGACGACCGAAGCGGCCGACACGGCCGACACGGCCGCCGCGCTCGACCCGGACGGCACCGTGCTGATCACCGGCGGCACCGGCGCGCTCGGCTCGCTGCTCGCCCGGCACCTGGTCACCGCGTACGGCGTGCGGCACCTGCTGCTGCTCGGCCGCCGCGGCCCCGAGGCCCCGGGAGCGGCCGAACTCACCGCCGAACTCACCGACCTGGGCGCCCGGGTGACCGTCACCGCCTGCGACACCGCCGACCGCGAAGACCTCGCCCGGGCCCTCGCCGCCGTACCCGCCGACCACCCGCTCACCGCCGTCGTGCACGCCGCCGGCGTGGTCGCGGACGGGGCACTGACCTCCCTCACCGAGGAACGCTTCGAGGCCGTGCTCCGCCCGAAGACGGACGCCGCCTGGCACCTGCACGAACTCACCCGGGACGCCGGCCTCGCCGCGTTCGTGTTGTTCTCCTCCGCCACGGCCACCCTCGGCGGCGCCGGCCAGGGCGGCTACGCGGCGGCGAACGCCTTCCTCGACGCCCTCGCCCAGCACCGCGCCGCGCGGAGCCTGCCCGCCCGGTCGCTGGCCTGGGGCCCGTGGCAGCAGGACCGGGGCATGGCGGGCGCGCTCGACGAGGCCACGCTCGGCCGGATGCGGCGCTCGGGCATCCTCCCGCTCGGCCCGCAGGACGGCCTGGCCCTGTTCGACGCGGCGCTCGCCGCCACCGACCCGACCTCGCTGCCGGTTCGACTGGACCCCACCGCGCTGCGCCAGGCCGGCCCCGACCTCCCGCCGCTGCTGCGCGGGCTGGCCGGCCCGTCCGCCGCCCCCGCCCACCGACCGGACGCCGCGGCGGCCGACGGCCTGCGGCAGCGGCTCGCCGGACTGTCCGACGCGGAGCGCGAACGCGCCCTGCTGGACCTGGTGCGCGCTCAGGTGGCCGCGGTGCTGGGCCACTCGGCCCCGGCGGCGGTAGGCGCGGACCGGGCGTTCGGCGACCTCGGCTTCGACTCGCTGACCGCGGTCGAACTGCGCAACCGCCTCACCACCGCCTCGGGGCTGCGCCTGCCGGCCACGCTCGTCTTCGACTACCCGACGGCGGCGGAACTCGCCCGCTACCTGGACGCGGAACTCCCGCGCGAGGACGCGCCCTCGGCCGCACCGGTCCTGGCAGAGCTGGACCGCCTCGAAGCCGTGCTCGCCGGGGTCGGCGCCGACCACCCCGAGCGGGCCCGGATCGCCGATCGGCTGCGGGCCGTGACCGACCGCTGGAGCCCGCGGCCCGGGCCGGTGGACGACCCGTCCGCCGGCACCGGACTGGAGTTGGACTCCGCCGACGACGACGAGGTCTTCGACTTCATCACCAACGAGCTCGGCATCTCCTGACTCCTCCCGCCGGCGCCACCGCCGACCAGCCGTCCTGTTCGTGTTCCTGTTCCATCCGAAGGGGTAGCGCCACTGTGGCCAGCGAGACCGAGGACAAGCTCCGTTACTTCCTCAAGCGGGTGACCGCCGACCTCCAGGAGACGCGCCGCCGGCTCCAGGAGACGGAGACCGTCGCGGCCGAACCGATCGCGATCGTCGGCATGGCCTGCCGCTACCCCGGTGGCGCCGACTCCGCCGAACGGCTGTGGCAGCTGGTCGCGGACGGCCGGGACGCCGTCACCCCGTTCCCCGCCGACCGCGGCTGGGACGTGGAGTCGCTGTACGACCCGGACCCCGACCGGGCCGGCCACACCTACGCCCGCGAGGGCGGCTTCGTGGACGGTGCCGACCGGTTCGACGCCGGGTTCTTCGGCATCGGCCCGCGCGAGGCGCTGGCGATGGACCCGCAGCAGCGGCTGCTGCTGGAGACCTCCTGGGAGGCCTTCGAGCGGGCCGGCATCGCCCCGGAGTCCCTGCGCGGCAGCCGGACCGGCGTCTTCATGGGCGCGGGACAGGTCGACTACGCGGCGCTCGCCCAGCGGGCCACGGAGAGCCTGGAGGGGTACCTGCTCTCGGGCGGCGCGGCAAGCGTCATCTCGGGCCGGCTGTCGTACGTGTTCGGCCTGGAGGGCCCGGCGATCACGGTGGACACCGCCTGCTCCTCCTCGCTGGTCGCCCTGCACCTGGCCTGCCAGTCGCTGCGCAGGGGCGAGTGCTCGACGGCCCTCGCCGGCGGCGCGGCGGTCATGGCCGCCCCCGGCATGTTCGTCGAGTTCAGCCGCCAGCGCGGCCTCGCCCCCGACGGGCGCTGCAAGGCCTTCGCAGCCGCCGCCGACGGCACCGGCTGGGGCGAGGGCGTCGGGGTCCTGCTGCTGGAGCGGCTCTCCGACGCCCAGCGCAACGGGCACCCAGTCCTCGCCGTCATCCGCGGCTCCGCCGTCAACCAGGACGGCGCCTCCAACGGGCTCACCGCACCCAACGGACCGTCGCAGCAGCGGGTCATCCGCCAGGCCCTCGACAACGCCCGGCTCACCACCGCCGAGGTGGACGCGGTCGAGGCCCACGGCACGGGCACTACGCTCGGCGACCCGATCGAAGCGCAGGCCCTGCTCGCCACCTACGGCAAGGACAGGCCCACCGCACGCCCCCTGTGGCTGGGCTCGGTGAAGTCCAACATCGGGCACACCCAGGCCGCGGCGGGCGCGGCGGGCGTCATCAAGATGGTGATGGCGATGCGCAACGGCGTACTGCCGCAGACGCTGCACGTCAACGAGCCGACCCCGCACGTCGATTGGGCCTCGGGCGCGGTGTCGCTGCTCACCGAGCCGAGGGAGTGGCCCGAGGAGGACGGGCGTCCGCGCCGTGCGGGCGTGTCGGCGTTCGGAGCGAGCGGGACGAACGCGCACGTGATCCTCGAAGAGGCGCCAGCTGCTTCACCCGCCACCTCGCCGGAGGACACCGCAGCCGACTCGCCGTTCCCCGTCGTGCCGTGGATACTCTCCGCCCGGGACGAGCGGGCGTTGCGGGCCCAGGCAGAGCAGTTGGCGGCGTTCCTCCAGGAGCGCCCCGACACCGACCTTCGGGCCGTCGGCCACACCCTCCTCACCGGACGGGCCCACCTGGACCACCGGGCCGTCGCCATCGGGGAGAACCGTGAGGAGCTGCTCAGCGCTCTCGCCGCCATCGCCGACGGCACCGCCCCCACCGGCGGCGGCAGCTACGAGCGCCCGGTGTTCGTGTTCCCCGGACAGGGCTCCCAGTGGATCGGCATGGGCGCCGAACTCCTCGACACCTCAAAGGTGTTCGCGGAATCCATCGCCCGCTGCCAGGAAGCGCTCGCGCCGCACATCGACTGGTCGCTGACCGACGCCCTGCGCGGCACCCTCGACCTCGCACGCGTCGACGTCGTCCAACCGACGCTGTTCGCCGTCATGGTCGCCCTCGCCGAACTCTGGCAGTCCCTCGGCATCCACCCCGCCGCCGTCATCGGCCACTCCCAGGGCGAAATAGCCGCCGCCACCATCGCCGGAGCCCTCACCCTCGAAGACGGCGCCCGCATCGCCGCCCTCCGCAGCCGCGCCATCCTCGCCATCAG
>NZ_JBHWIV010000087.1:0-37906 GCF_042731675.1 Kitasatospora sp. NPDC059827
GGGACCTACCCTCTTGCGCCTGCACCTCTTGTTCTACGCAGAAAGTCGGCCTGACCGACTTCCTGCGCAGAACAAGAAGAGACTTTAGCAATAGTGGACACTATTGGGATTGATCGAGTTTCTTTTCGCTGCGGGGAATGCGGGCACGGAAAACATGGGGCCCGCCTTCGAGATGATCTCGAAGGCGGGCCCACTACGGAACGATTTGATCAACGAGGACGAGTGCCACCGAATCAGATGCCAGGGACGGCAGATCAGGATTCCGCCAAGGCATGTGATTTTGAATGACCCCTCGACCTCGATCGCGACGGCAGCGATCTCGGCTGCCCGACCGATGGTCTCGCGGAAGGGGACGCCGCATTGGTCGGCCCACGCCTCGTACGAGGAAAGGTAGGCGACGATTGGCGCGAGGTCGGTGATCTCGATGGTGCCGGGCAGTTCCCGGATCCGGATGTCCTTGAACGCCGTCCACAGGTAGCCGCGGACCTTCTCCAGGGAGAAGCGAGAGCTGAGGGAGACCCGCGCAGGCCCCTCAGGAATCCCGAGGACGTCTCCTGCAGCTTTGGCCCAAAGCTGGTCCAGCTCCTGCTTGTCGGTGTCACTGTTGGTCGAGGCGATGAGCGCGCCGCCAGGCCGGAGGACGCGTGCCCGCCCGAACACTGGCTACCCCCACCCACCCCTCACCAAGAGCCGCGAAGACGACAGCGGCCCCGGCCGAATTGGCCGGGGCCGCCGAAACCCGCGCCAACCGGCACAGCGCCATCCGAAGCAGCGAAGCCCGCTGCAATCCTCTGCTCTGGCTGTGGGAGGCCCGGTCTGGAGCACCTCTCAGGCCGGGCCGCACAGCTGTTCAGGCGTTCCAAGCATTCACGGTCGGCGCCGGCCACTCTGCGGCCGTCGCTGCGAGATCCGCCGGGAGCAGGGCGACCAGCAAGGCCCGACCGTCAGCGACGGCCCTCAACGCGGCCTCCTGAGCCTCGTCCTTCGTGTCGAACATGCCATCGCCCACCGTCTCGTTGTGAGGCGGCTCGCCGACCTCACCGACCCACTGCGACGCGCCCGGCCACACCCGGACGTGGGTGAGCCGGGAAGGCTCCGGGAGCCCCGTGACACCCCGAGCTGCGGCTTCCTTGATCACGTCATCGATCGTCATGCCTGTGCTCTCCTCATCTCGGCCAGTGCGGCGTCCAGTCGTGCGGAGCGGACCACGGTGGAAAGTTCGGTAGCTGTATGGGCGTAGTACTCAGCTTCTTCCCGAGCGCCCTGACGGTAGAGCACCGTGGCCAGTTGGGCGGTGTCGATCGCCTTCGAGCGGGCCCGGTTGGAGGTCTGGGAGTCCACGGCTCGGCGGAGTCGGGACACCAGATCGGAGACAGGCTTCCCCTTGACCGCCGCGAGCAGGTAGAGGGCGTGGCCGGTCTCGCCGTGCAGCTTGTGCTCGGTGAAGTACCACATCCAGCGAGGCTCGCTGCGGAGATCACTCACGCGGCTGTAGATCGACTCCGCGAGGGCGATCTGCCGCATCACCTCGGGTTCGTCGCCCTTGATGGCGTACGCCTGGGCCTTGACCGCCGCGATCATCGCGAGCGCCGACAAGGGCACGTTGCCCATGGCCATGTCGGCTAGGGCGACAGCGTCTCCGGACTTACGCTCGGCAATCTCCTGGCGGGCAAGGCCGGTCGCAACGTGACACAGGAGCCCATCGTCGCCGGCCTCCTGGGCCGCCTTGATGCCGAGCCCGAACGTGCTGCGTGCCGGTGAGCTCTGGCCCGCGTCGAACGCCGACCACGCTGCAAGGTCGGCGAGATTGGCGATCTGGCCGCACAGCCGGTCGCGGACACGCGGTCCCATCGACGACTTGGTGAGATCGACAGCGCTTCGCAGTTCACCGAAGGCCAGATGGCGAGTGGCAAGACCTCCGCTTCGCCGGTCCCACTCCTCCAGAGCGAAGGTCCGCTCTGCGATATCGTCAACGTCCTTCATCCCCAAGGACGATGGGGACGGCACCACGTCGGGCAGGATCGAGGCCAGGGAGACGGCCAAGAAGTCACGGCGCTTCGACTCACTCACCTCCTCACGGTCCCGCCGGGTCCGCTTCGGGAACAGTCCCAGCTCTGCGTTCGTGGCCACGCCGAAGACGCCGCGCAGGGCATCACGGACATCCGCGTCGGGCCAGCGGATCACGCCACGTTCTAATCGGCTGATCACATTGGCGTCAATCGCCGACTCACGGCCGGTCGCGGCCTTGATCCGGGCGTTCGCCCGGCTCGCGACCTCGCCTTGGGTCCACTCTCGCCCGAGACGAAGCCTTCGTAGAGCGTCGTTGGTCATCCGAGGCCCGTCTCTGCGGTGCCGTTGGTGAGGGCCAGACAGCCTAGTGAACTGCCTAGCTTCTGCCTACAGGATCGCCCTGCCCCTACCCGCGCCGCAGGCGTTTGATGGTTCTCAGTCGCCCGGGGTGATGGGCCGGTTACGCCGGTGCTGTCGGGAAGGCCCCCGGGCGACGTCAGTGCAGCGTCGAACCCGCGCCTCGGTCAGGCCGGGCCCTCCCCTCGCAACTCCCAACGGCTGGAGGCCGTATGCCCGTCGACGACCACTCGGCCACGTTGGTGAGCCCGACCGACACCGCCTCGTTGCCGGTGCCGGTACCGCAGGAATGGGACGTCGAACCGGAGCCGGCCGCGGTGCCGCCCGCCCGTCGCCTGATCCGGAGGATCGCCGAAGCGTGGCGGGTGCCCATGTCGGACGCCGCTCTGCGGGACGTGGAGCTGTGCGCCGGCGAGTTGTTGGCCAACGCCATCGAGCACACCCGTGCACGGTGCCGGGTCTCGGTGCGGTGGACCGGCGAACGGTTGCGAGTGGAGGTCACCGATTCGAGCCTGGCCCTTCCGGATCGGGAGGCCGCAGAGGACACCATCACGGGTGGCCGCGGGCTGCTCCTGGTCGAGGGGCTCGCGCACTCCTGGGGCTGGTACCCGGCCGGGCCGGGAAAGACCGTGTGGTTCGAGTGCGCGGCCGACCAGTTGATCACGGGTGGCCAGCGCCTGGCCGTCCTCCTACGCGCTGCCAACGACCAGGCCGCAGGTCACCCGAGGCGTTCGGCGTGACCCCGAGCACCCGGCCCCCGGCGGCCGGGGCGAGTGCCGCAGCACACAACCCGAGACCAAGGAACGGAGTTCGTATGGATGCGCCCCGAGGGTCCTTCGTCACCCTCGACGGTCTCAGCGCGAGCGGGAAGAGCACCGTTGCCCCACTGGTCGCCGCCTTCGTCAACGGCGTCCACCTAACCCACGACACCTTGCCGACGTTCCCCCGCATGCGCGCGGAGGTGGATGCCACCGGCATCCTGCCGGCGCGGTTCCACTGGTGGCTGATGGCGAACCACATCACCTCGGAGACGGCCCGAACGCTCACGGATAGCGGGCGGACTGTGGTGGTCGAGTCCTACTTCCCACGCACCATCGCCACGCACCGGGCCATGGGACACGACTGGCCCTGCGAGTACCCGATCGGGGCCCTCCTCCCGAATGTGCCGATCCTGCTGGAGGTGGACGAGCAGGTTCGCCAGGGCCGGCTCCGTCGGCGGGCCGAGCGCGGGACGCTGAGCTACTGGCACCAGCGGGAGGAGCCCAACGTGGCCGAGAGCTCCCGCGCGTACCGGGCCTTCGGCCTCCTTCGCGTGGACGGCACCGACCGCACGCCCGAGGAGGTGGCCCGCGCGATCGCCGATATCGTTCGCTCGCGTGTCCCGTACGGCATCGAGGAAGGCAACGACCAATGACCGCAACTGAGTTCGAAGCGAAGATCCTCAACGTCGAGCCGGAGAAGATCCGCGCGCTGCTGGCCGAGGCGGGAGCCGAGCACGTGGCCGACCGCTTCCAGCGCCGCTACGTCTACGACATCCCCGGTCGGCCCGGCTCGTGGGTCCGCCTTCGCGACACCGGCAGCAGCGTCACGCTGTGCGTCAAAGAGATCCACTCCGACGCGATCGACGGCGTGACCGAGACGGAGACGACCGTCGGCGACTTCGACGCCACGAACACGCTTCTCGGCAAGCTCGGATACCAGCCGAAGGCGTACCAGGAGAACCGCCGGTCCTCTTGGGCCCTGGGCGGTGCGGCCATCGAGATCGACGAGTGGCCGCTGATCCCCCCATACCTGGAGATCGAGGGGGACAGCGCCGAGCACGTCCACGCGACGGCACTCTCGCTCGGCCTTCCCCTGGCCGAGCTGACGAGCGAGAACACGACCAAGGTCTACCGCCGGTACGGGATCGACATCGAGGCGATCCCCCGGCTCATCTTCGAGTAACAGGAGGCATGTCTTGTCAGCGACCAAACACCCGGCGATCCGGGTCGTCCGGGACAGGACCATCCGCATCAAGGTGATCGACGACTGCGGGTTGGCCTGTACGTTCTGCCACAACGAGGGAACGCCAGTCACCGCCGACAACCGAGCCCGCACGCTGCTGCCCTTCGTCGCGGGGCCCGGCAGGACCGGACGCGTGTCGATCTACAGCGAGACGAACGGGGTCGGCTTCCTCGCCGCGAAGATGGCCCCGGACATGGCCTTCCGGCGCGCGGTGCGGACCGTGACGAAGGCGTTCGGCGCCGACGAGGTCCACCTCACAGGAGGCGAGCCCACCCTCCACAAGGAGGTCGCCTCGCTGGTTTCGGCGCTCACCGGAATGGGCCTCAGCGTCGGAATGACGAGCAACGGCGAGCGCGGCCGACAGGTGATGCCGGACTGCTCGGCGGCCGGCCTCCATCGGGTCAACGTCTCCGTCTTCGGCACCACCGCCGAAGAACTCCAGGCCGTTCAGTCCGAGCGCTTCACGTCGGCGGGTCTGGCCGAAGCGAAGATCCGTGCTGCCGAGCAGACGGTCCGCGCCGCCGTCTCCAACGGGGTGAAGGCCTCCGTGAACATCGTCGTTCCCGGCATGGCCCACGTGGACCGGGTCGTCAACCTGGTCGAGTCGTACGGCCAGTTCGCGGACGTTCGGATGCTCACCAGCATCCAGGACGGAGCGGAGTCGATCGCGGCAATCTCCGAAGTCCTGGACCGGGTCGGTGCGGAACCAGTGCTTCGGACGTTCACCGCCGGCACCTCCGACGAACGCACCCTCTATCGGGCACTCGGCAGCAGGGCGGTCTACGTCAAGCGACTGCTTCCGGTGCGGCTCCCGGACACTTGCGCGTCGTGCCGCTTCAACAACGACGAGGACTGCGAGGAGGGCTACTACGGCGTTCGGCTGTACCTCACCGACCAGGGCGAGTACATGGTCGGCGTTTGCATCCAGCGCATGGACCTCTGCGTGCCCGTCGCCGAGTTGCCGAAGAGCGGGATCGCGGAAGAGGTGCAGGCTTTCAAGGACGCCGAGGTCCGACGGCTGACCAGGCAGTACGGCACCGCCGCCTGATCGACGGATTTCGCGAACGGTTCGCACTCCCTGTAGCGACTATGCTACTTTCCGCATCATCAACAGAACATAGAAGACCCCGGCGGTGTTAGAGCACCCCGGGGTCCGGCACCAGGAGCTACCACTCCCCATGCAGATTCATCGTAGCGCCCATGCGCGCGCTTTCACCGTACTTCCGAACGGCCTCCTCCAGGACCGTCGCCTCAGCTACACCGCCCGAGGTCTCCTCACCGACCTCCTCTCCCGCCCCGACGGCTGGCGCGAGGACGGGCGGCACATGGCCGACAGCAGCCCGCAGGGGCGCGGCGCCGTCCGCAGGGCACTCAATGAACTCAAGGACGCCGGGTACTACCGGGTCGAGACGGTCCGGATGCCCGACGGCACACTCCGTACCGACGTGCACGTGTACGACACTCCCCAGCGCCCGGCATCACCGAGTGCCCGCCCCCCGGACCCCGGTGAGCCCGAGACCGGTCCCCCTGACCGCCCTGTAGTAAAGGACCCGGGAGAAGTACCCACCCTCCCCGCCCAGTTGACGCGAGCGGACGAGCAGACCCGCAGGGCGGTGTCCGCACTCTTCCGCGCGATCCGCCCCGAGCCCCGGCTGCGCCTCGGCGAGGCCGAGGCGCAGCAACTGGCGCCCCTCGTCGCCCAGTGGCTGGAACGCGGCAGCACGGCAGCCGAGTTGGCCCAGGCCCTGCTCCCCGGCCTGCCCTCACCGATGCACTCCCCGGTGGCGATCCTGCGCGACCGCCTCCAACGCAAGCTGCCACCCCCACGAACGGCATCCCCGTCCCCGTCCTACGCCGAGTGCGCCAAGTGCCACGATCCGGTGCCCCGCCCCGGCATCTGCCACCCGTGCGCGGGCCTCGGCAGCAGCATCGTCGCGGTCGGCACCGGCGGCACCGCCACGAGGAGCGGTGCCGCCCGTGCCCGCGCAGCCCTGCGCGGGCACGGACTCCCCGCCGTAGTGGGCGCTCAGGCAGTCAGGTGCACTTGATGTCGCGGTCGGCCACGGCCATGCCGACGACCTTGCCGCCGTCCACGGTGAACTCGTACTTCCAGCCCTGCTGCCCCTCGACCGGCAGCTCGTACCTGCCGCTCTTGGCCAGTTGGAGGCCCTTGGCGCCGTACGCCTGCTGGAGGGCGTCCAGGGTGGAGCCGGCGCCGATGCCCTCGGCGGTCCTCGCCTCGGCCGGGGCGACCAGTTCGCGCAGGCCGGTGGCGGCGAAGGAGGCCCGGCCGGTGGCCAGGAAGGCCTTGTCCTTGGCCTCGCGGGCCACCCACATGTCGGCGATGGACTGGGTGGCGTCGGCCACCAGCTTGGCGGTGGCGGCTGAGTCCTTGGCGGCGGCGGCCGAGCCTGCGGCGGCCGCGGCGGCATCCTTCGCGGAGGCCCCGGGCGGCAGCGTGCCCGCCGGGGCGGGTGCCTTGCCCTGGGCCGCGTCCGCCTTGGCGTTGAGGTCCTTGTAGCGGGCCTCGGTGGCCGCCTCGGCGTCCATCCGGGTCTTGTCCGGTGCCGGGCCGCCCTTGTAGACGAGGTCGGTGCAGCCGTCGAGCAGTGAGACGGGCGCCGTCTCCAGGACACCGGTGGCCAGCCCGACGTCCTTCGCCATCCCCGGCTTGAGGCCGCGGTAGCCGGCTGCCGAGAAGGCCTCCGGCGCCTTGGACGTCGGCGCCGCCGAGGCCGTGGCGGTGGCGGTGGAGTCGGCCTTCGCCGTGTCCTTCTTGTCGTCGTTGCCGCAGGCCGCCGCTCCGGCGACCAGCAGCACCACCGAGACGCCCACGCCCACCGCGCGGATCCGTGCCCGGTTCATCCCCATGTCGTTCCCCCCAGAAGAAGTCGTTCGGAAGCACCGTACCGAAGGTGCGCCCACGATCCACAACCGGTTTCCGGGCCGGGGTGGGAACGCGGAAGGGCCCGCGCCCAAGAGGACGCGGGCCCTTCCGTACAGCCGTCCGTCAGCGCATCGAACCGGTGCGCAGCAGGGTGCGGATGACGCGCATCGCGACCGAGAGGCTGGACAGCTCGTAGTTGTCCGAACCCCTTATGTCGTCGAGGGTGGCCTTGGCGCGGTTCAGCAGGGTGGAGTTGAGGTCCGCCCAGGCGGTGTAGCGCTCCTCGGGGGTGGCGCCCTCGGGGCCGCAGGCCAGGATGTCGGCGGTCAGCGCCGCGTGCGCCGCGAAGAGGTCCTCGCGGATCGCGGCCCGGGCCATCGACGACCAGCGGTCGGTGCGGGGCAGGTCGATGATGCGGTCGAGCAGGTGCGAGATCTGCAGGCGGTCGCCCAGGTCGTAGTACAGCTCGGCGACCTCGGCGACGTCCTTGCCGGAGCGGTCCGCGACCTCGGTGATGTCCAGGGTCGGGAAGACCGAGGACAGCCCGGCGATCCGGGTGGCCAGCGCGTCCGGCACGCCGGCGGCGGCGAGCTCGCCCTGGATCTTCTCGAACCAGGTCAGGTCCTCGCCGCGGAGCGGCTTGGGCAGCGAGCCCCAGACCTGGTTGATCCGGTCGTGGAAGAACTCGATGGTGCCGGCGATGTCGAGCGGCTGGCGGCGGTTGTTGAGCATCCACCGGGTGGCTCGCTCGACCAGGCGCCGCGAGTGCAGCCGCATCTTGGTCTGGATCCGGGCCGGGACCTTGTTGTCCAGGCCCTCGATCTCGGCCCAGATCTCCTCCAGGCCGAAGACGGCCCGCGCGGCGGTGTGCGTCCGGGCGATCTCCTCGTAGGTCGCGCCGGTCTCCTCCTTCAAGCGGAAGGCGAAGGTGCAGCCACCGCGGTTGATCGTGTCGTTGACGATCAGCGTGGTGATGATCTCGCGGCGCAGCGCGTGGTTGTCGATCGCGTCGGCGAACTTCGCGCGCAGCGCGCTCGGGAAGTACTCGTGCAGCGCGGTGCGGAAGTACGGGTCGTCCGGCAGGTCGGTGGCGAGCAGCTCGTCGGCCAGGATGATCTTGGTGTAGGCGAGCAGCACCGACATCTCGGGCTGGGAGAGCCCGCGGCCGTTCTGCTGGCGCTCGCGGATCTGGCGCTCGACGGGCAGGAACTCCAGCCCGCGGTCGAGCCGGCCGGCCGCCTCGAAGCGGTTGATCATCCGGGCGTGGACGTTGACCATGCTGTGCGCCTGGGCGACGGCGTTGGCCAGCACGACGTTCTGCGCGTAGTTGTTGCGCAGCACCAGGTGGCCGACCTCGTCGGTCATCTCGGCGAGCAGGACGTTGCGCTGCTTCACCGTCATGTCGCCCTCGGCGACGACCTGGTTGAGCAGGATCTTGATGTTGACCTCGTGGTCCGAGGTGTCCACACCGGCCGAGTTGTCGATGGCGTCGGTGTTGATCCAGCCGCCGGCCGCCTCGGGGCCGCCGGTGGCCGCGTACTCGATGCGGCCGAGCTGGGTGCAGCCGAGGTTGCCGCCCTCGCCGATGACCCGGGCCCGGACCTGCTCGCCGTTGACCCGGATGGCGTCGTTGGCCTTGTCCCCGACCTCGGCGTTGGTCTCGGTGGAGGCCTTGACGTAGGTGCCGATGCCGCCGTTCCAGAACAGGTCGACCGGCGCCTGGAGGATGGCCTTCATCAGCTCGGCCGGGGTGAGGCGGGTCTCCTGGATGCCCAGGGCGGCCCGGACCTGCGCGCTGACCTGGATCGACTTGGCGCTGCGCGGGAACACGCCGCCGCCGGTCGAGATCAGCGACTTGTCGTAGTCGTCCCAGGAGCTGCGCGGCAGGTCGAACAGGCGGCGGCGCTCGGCGTACGAGACGGCCGCGTCCGGGTTCGGGTCCAGGAAGATGTGGCGGTGGTCGAAGGCCGCCATCAGCCGGATGTGCTCGCTGAGCAGCATGCCGTTGCCGAAGACGTCGCCGGACATGTCGCCGATGCCGACGACCGTGAAGTCCTCGGACTGGGTGTCGTGGCCCAGCTCGCGGAAGTTGCGCTTGACCGACTCCCAGGCGCCGCGGGCGGTGATGCCCATGCCCTTGTGGTCGTAGCCGGCCGAGCCACCGGAGGCGAAGGCGTCGCCCAGCCAGAAGCCGTACGACTCCGCGACGCCGTTGGCGATGTCGGAGAAGGTCGCGGTGCCCTTGTCGGCGGCGACGACCAGGTAGGTGTCGTCCTCGTCGTGGCGGACCACGTCGGCCGGGTGGACGACCTCGCCGGCCACCAGGTTGTCGGTGATGTCGAGCAGCGCCGAGATGAAGGTCTTGTACGAGGAGACGCCCTCGGCCAGCCAGGCGTCGCGGTCCACCGACGGGTCCGGCAGCTGCTTGGCGACGAAGCCGCCCTTGGCGCCGACCGGGACGATGACGGTGTTCTTGACCATCTGGGCCTTGACCAGGCCGAGGATCTCGGTGCGGAAGTCCTCGCGCCGGTCGGACCAGCGCAGACCGCCGCGGGCGACCTTGCCGAAGCGCAGGTGCACGCCCTCGACCTGCGGCGAGTACACCCAGATCTCGAACGCCGGGCGCGGGGCCGGGAGGTCCGGGATGGCCTGCGGGTCGAACTTCATCGACACGTAGGAGTGCCACGCGCCGGAGCCGTCGTGCTGGAAGAAGTTGGTCCGCAGGGTGGCCTTGATGAGGTGCAGGAAGGAGCGCAGGATGCGGTCCTCGTCCAGCGACACGACCTCGTCGAGCGCGCCGGACAGCTCCTCCAGGATGCCCTCGGTCAGCTCCAGGGCGCCCGAGCGGTGGCTGGGGCTGAGCCGGGCCTCGAAGAGGTTGACCAGCAGGCGGGTGGTGTGGGTGTTGTTGCGGAGCGCGTCCTCCATGTAGTCCTGGGAGAACGTGGAGCCCGCCTGGCGCAGGTACTTGGCGTAGGCGCGCAGCACCATCGCCTGGCGCCAGTTCAGCCCGGCGGTGAGGACCAGCTCGTTGAAGCCGTCGTTCTCGGCCTTGCCGGTCCAGGTCGCGGCGAAGGTGTCCTGGAAGCGCTCGCGGGCCTCGTCGGTGAGCTCGGTGGCCTCGCGCAGCTTGAGGCCGAAGTCGTACACCCACGCGGTGGTGCCGTCGGAGCGGCGCAGCGCGTACGGGTGCTCGTCCAGGACCTCGACGCCCAGGCGCTGGAGCACGGGCAGGACCTCGCTGAGCGAGATCGGGCCGCCGACCCGGTAGATCTTGAAGCGGCGCTCGTCGTCGCCCGCGCCGACCGGCTGGTACAGGTTGAGGCGGAAGTCGCCCTCGCCGTGCAGCGCCTCGATCTGCTTGATGTCCGAGACGGCGGTGCGCGGCGGGAAGTCGGCGCGGTAGCCGTCGGGGAACGCGTTGGCGTACTTGTGGCCGAGCTCGGCGGCCTTCTCCTCGCCCAGCTCGGTGTGCAGCTGGTCGTGGAAGCCGTCCATCCAGAACCGGGCGGCCTCGGCCAGGCGGTTCTCGATCCGCTCGATGTCGGAGTCGGTGAGCCGGGGCAGCTCGGTGCCCGGGGCGACCCGGACGACGAAGTGCAGGCGGGTCAGCACCGACTCGGTGGCGTACACCGTGTAGTCGATGGTGGCGCCGTTCAGCTCTTCCTTGAGGATGTCGGTGAGCAGCAGCCGGATGCGCGTGGTGTAGCGGTCGCGCGGGAGGTAGATGAAGGCGGAGAAGTAGCGCCCGTACTCGTCCTGGCGCAGGAAGAGCCGCAGCTTACGGCGCTCCTGGAGGTACAGCACGCTGGTGGAGATGGAGAGCAGTTCGGCGGCCGAGGTCTGGAAGATCTCGTCGCGCGGGAAGGTCTCCATGATCTGGAGCAGGTCGCGGCCGTCGTGGCTCTCGCTGGAGAAGCCGGAGCCGTCCAGCACCTCCTGGACCTTGCGGCGCACGACCGGGATGCGGGTGACCGACTCGGTGTAGGCGGCGGAGGAGAACAGGCCGAGGAAACGGCGCTCGCCGGTGGGCTCGCCGGCGGCGTTGAACTTCTTCACGCCGACGTAGTCGAGGTAGGCCGGGCGGTGCACGGTGGAGCGGCTGTTGGCCTTGGTCAGGACGAGCAGCTTCTTCTCGTGGGCCTTGGCGCGGACCGGGGCGGAGAGCCGGCCGAAGGCCTCGGAGACCGAGTGGTGGCGGTCGTCGTGGCTGTGCGGGTCGGAGCGCAGGATGCCCAGGCCCGTCCCGGCGACGGCCTTGAGGACCTCCTCGCCCTCGTGCTCGACCAGGTCGTACTCGCGGTAGCCGAGGAAGGTGAAGTGGTCGTCGGCGAGCCAGCGCATCAGCTCCCAGGCCTCGCCGACCTCCTGCTCGGGCAGCTCGGCCGGGGGCTCCTCGGCCAGCTCGTCGGCCAGGCGCAGCGCGCTGTCGCGCATCTTGCCCCAGTCCTCGACGACCTCGCGGACGTCGCCGAGCACCCGGCGCAGGTTGGTCTCGATGGTGCGCAGGTCGTCGCGGTCGGTCTCGCGGTCGATCTCGATGTGCATCCACGACTCGACGGTCGCGTCGGCGGGCCACTCGGTGCCGGCGGCCTGGCTGCGGGAGCAGGCGTCGACGTCCAGGATCTCCAGCAGCTTGCCGGTGATGTCACGGCGGACGAGCAGCTGGGGGTGGACGACGAGGTGGATCGCGCGGTCCTGGCGGGAGAGCTCGTTGGTGACCGAGTCGACCAGGAAGGGCATGTCGTCGGTGACGACCTCGACCACGGTGTGGCCGCAGGACCAGCCGTTCTCCTCGACCGAGGGGGTGTGGACCCGCACCTCGGCGGTGCCCTGGGGGCGCTTGAGCCCCAGGCGGTAGTGGGAGGCGGCCGCGCCGTACACGTCGACCGGGTCGAGGTCGACCAGGTCCTCGGGCGCGGTGTGGAGGTAGTAGTGGTGCAGGTACGCGGTCAGAGCACCGTTGCTCAGACCCTCCCCCGGCGCCGCTCCCCCCACCTGGCTGTTCTCAGCGGCTGCGGCTGCCTTCTTGAGCAGTTCGGCCTTGGCTGCGTCCAGCTTGGTCTGCATGACTTCTTGGCTCCTGTCGCGCGCCGTTGCGTGACTCGGTGGTGTGTGGGTGTACACCGACGGGTCGCTCGCAATCCTGCCGCACCGTCCGACTGAAAGGGGCTCATGGCACGCATGAAACGCCCTCCCAGCGGGTAGGACGACACGTTCGTCCTGCAAGCCACCCGACGACGCCAGCCAGCCTAACCGGATCAATCGAAGGTGCACAGGGACAGGGAGGCGCAAACCCACAGGATGTCGGGTCCGTCCTGGACACCATGTCCAAACCGGAGCGTCGTGTTCGCTTTCAGCCCATATGCGGGTAACCGTGCCGGGTGGGCGGCACGAAGGTCTCCTTGATCGCCCGCGCCGAGGTCCAGCGCAACAGGTTCTGGGCGGCGCCCGCCTTGTCGTTGGTCCCGGAGGCCCGGGAGCCGCCGAAGGGCTGCTGGCCGACCACGGCGCCGGTGGGCTTGTCGTTGATGTAGAAGTTCCCGGCGGTGAAGCGCAGCTCCTCCACGGCCTGGGCGATGGCGTACCGGTCCTGGGCGATCACCGCGCCGGTGAGGCCGTACGGGGCACCCGCGTCGACCCGGCGGAGCACGTCGTCCCAGCGGGAGTCCTCGTAGACGTGGACCGCCAGGATCGGCCCGAAGTACTCGGTGCGGAAGATCTCGCCCCGGTGGTCCGAGGAGACCAGCACGGTCGGCCGGACGAACCAGCCGATCGCGTCGTCGTACTGGCCGCCGGCCACCAGTTCGACGGTCGGGTCGGCCTTCGCCCGCTCGATCGCGGTGCGGTTCCGCTCGAAGGCGCGCTTGTCGATCAGGGCACCCATGAAGTTCGACAGGTCGGTGACGTCGCCCACCGTCAGGGCGTCCACCTCGGCCAGGAAGTCGTCCTTGATCGTGAGCCAGAGGCTGCGCGGCAGGTAGGCGCGGGAGAGCGCCGAGCACTTCTGGCCCTGGTACTCGAAGGCGCCGCGGACCATCGCGGTCCGCAGGATGTCCGGGTCGGCCGAGCGGTGGGCCAGCAGGAAGTCCTTGCCGCCGGTCTCGCCGACGATCCTCGGGTACGTGCGGTAGCCGCCGATGTTCGCGCCGATGCTCTGCCAGAGCGACTGGAAGGTGGCGGTCGAGCCGGTGAAGTGCAGCCCGGCGAACGCCGGGTCGGCGAGCACCACCGGGGAGACCTGGAGGCCGTCGCCGGTGACCAGGTTGATCACCCCGGGCGGCAGGCCGGCCGCCTCCAGCAGCCGCATCAGGTGGTACGCGGCCAGGGTCTGGGTCGGCGCGGGCTTCCAGACCACGGTGTTGCCCATCAGCGCGGGGGCGGTGGGCAGGTTCCCGGCGATCGCGGTGAAGTTGAACGGGGTGACCGCGTAGACGAAACCTTCCAGCGGGCGGTGGTCGACCCGGTTCCACACCCCCGGGGAGGAGACCGGCTGCTCCGCCAGGACCTGCCGGGCGAACCCGACGTTGAACCGCCAGAAGTCGATCAGCTCGCAGGCGGAGTCGATCTCGGCCTGCTGCACGGTCTTGGACTGGCCGAGCATGGTCGCCGCGTTGAGCGTGTCCCGCCACGGCCCGGCCAGCAGGTCGGCGGCCCGCAGGAAGACCGCGGCCCGGTCGTCGAAGGAGAGCGAGCGCCACTGCCGCCCGGCCGCCAGCGCCGCGTCCACCGCCGCCCGGGCGTCCTCCCGGGTGGCGTTGCCGAGCACGCCCAGCTTGGCGGCGTGGTGGTGCGGCTGGACGACCTCGATCCGCTCGCCACCGCCGAACCGCTGCTCACCGCCGATGGTCATCGGCAGCGGGACCTGCTCGGCCGCCAGCTCGTCCAGCCGCCGGACCAGACTGTCCCGCTCCGGGCTGCCGGGCGCGTACGTCCGCACCGGCTCGTTGACCGGGGTCGGCACCTCGGTGACTGCGTCGATGGGCATGGCGGCTCCGTCCTGGCGGCTGGGGGTTCGACTCCAGCCTGACCAGGACGGGACCGTTCCGCCCGTCCAGACACGCCAACGGCGGACGTGGCGCCCGCCACGTCCGCCGTCCCGGCGGGTCCGCTCAGCCCGTCGGCCGGCGCACCGGCCCGTCGGCTCGACCGTCTCGGCTCAGCCGGTCAGCCGGCTCGACCGCCTCGGCTCAGCCCGTCAGCCGGCCCGCCAGCTCGACCGCCTCGGTCAGGCTGTCCACCACCGGGACGCCGACCGGCTCCAGCTTCTCCCGGGTGTGCGAGCCCCCGGTGTACAGCACCGCGCGGGCCCCCGCGTGCAGCGCCGCCAGGGCGTCGTCCGCGGCGTCGCCGATCAGCACCGTACGGGCCGGGTCGACCCGCTCGCCGAGCTCGGCCAGGTGCCTGGTCAGTTGCTGCGCCTTCTGGCCGCCGGAGGGGCCGCTGCGGCCGTCCACCCTCAGGAAGCTGCCGGTCAGGCCGAAGCCGTCGACCAGCGGGACGAGCTTCTCGTGCTCGTACATCGACAGCAGGGACTGGCTGTGCCCGGCCGCCTGCCAGCCCGCCAGCAGCTCGGGCACGCCCTCGGTCAGGCCGCAGGCCCGGCTGAGCTCGACGTAGCGGTCGTGGAAGGCGTCGTCCAGTCGCAGCCACTCCTCCGTGGAGGGCATCCGACCGAGCAGCCGCTCGTAGAACCGGGGGATCGGGATCTCGTACTGCTCGCGGTACTGCTGCAGGGTCATCGGCCCGACGCCGATGGTCGCGAACGCGGCGTTGCTCGCGCCGAGGACGGCGTCCATGTCGTGGAAGAGCGTGCCGTTCCAGTCCCAAACGATGTGAGTGCGCACGGGATCAAACGGTAACCCGAACGGCCGATACGCCGGTAGGAGCGGGGTCACCCCCGCAACGGTCGCACGCCGGGTCGGTCGCACGCCGGGGCGGTCCTACGTCGGGACGGTCCTACGCCAGCAGGGCGGGGATCTCCTGGGTCGCGTACCAGAGCAGGTCGTGGTCCTCGGCGCCGTCCACGGTGAACTGGGCGTCCTGGTCGCCCGCGTCGGCCGCGGCCACCGCCGCCACCGCGGCGGCGACGTCCTCGACCACCTCGTCGTCGGCCACGTCCGCGTGCACCGAGGCGGCCTTCGCCAGCTTCACCGGGCCGGCCAGCACCACCCGGCCGAGCGAGGCCTGGTCCTGGTACTCGTCACCGGGGAAGGGCCGCACCGCCGAGTCGGCCACGTCCAGCGCCACCACGACGCGCCGGCGCGGGGAGTCCGGGTCGGCCGCCAGCAGCCGCAGCGAGGACTGCGCGGCCCGGTTGAGCGCCGCGTACTCCAGCTCCTCCAGGTCGTCGCTGACGTACCACTCGCGCAGCGCGGGCGTCACGGCGTACGCCGCGGACTGGTCCAGGGCACCGCCCTCGTGCGCCGCCGCCAGGCCGGTCAGGGTGGTGGGCACGTACACGCGCATCGGTGGCACTCTCCGGTTTCCGCGAAGCTACTCCAGCGCCCCAAGAATAAGCTCAGCCGCACCGGGCGTGATCACCTGAGCCCTCGCACCGGTGCCCGGGGCTACCGCGCCGCCCCGAGCGCCTCCCGGGCGCTGCGCAGGCCGCTCTCCAGCACCGCGCCGCGGCGGGCCGGGTCCATCAGGTTCGGGCCCATCACCGCCAGGTCGGCCGGGGTGGGCGCGAGCAGCCGCACCCGGACGCCCTCGGCCCGCAGCAGCGCGGCCTCGCGCAGCAGCTGCCGGGTCACGGCGCGGCGGTAGCGGCTGACCAGCTGGGCCAGCACCCCGCGCGGGCGGTCCCGGGCCCGCCAGTCGCGCAGTGCGACCACCGGGCCGCGGTCGGAGCGCTCCGACCGCGGGCCGAGCCGCAGGGCCATCGGGGCGAGCACGTACACCTCGTCCAGGCCGCGGCCGAGCAGCAGGTCGGCGTTGGTGGCCGACCAGCAGCCGCCGTCCACGTAGGCCGAGCCGTCCAGGCGCACCGGCGCGAACCAGCCGGGGATCGCGCAGGAGGCCATCACGGCCCCGGCCACCGGGACGTCGGGGGCGTCCGGGTCGCCGAAGACCACCCGGTGGCCGCTGCGGTAGTCCACCGCGGCCACCCGCAGCGGGGCCGCGGCGGCGCTGGGCGGGACGGCGTCCGCGGCCTCGGCCTCTACCATCGCTCCCGCCTCTCCCGTCGCGCCCACCGGGAGCGGCCAGCCGCCCGGGCCGAGCAGCCCGCGCACCAGCTCGCCGACCGGGGCCAGCGAGCCGCGGCCGTGCGGCGCCACCGCCGAGACCATGGTGAGCAGCGGGTACTCGCGCGGGTGCCGGACGGCGTCCCGCAGCAGGCCGGGCGAGCCGATCCCGGCCCGCGGCCGGGGCGGCAGCGCGCCGCCCACCGCGGTGTCGTAGTCGAAGGCCACTCCGGCCAACGGGCCCTCGGTGATCGGCAGGCCGCGCTGGTGGTCGCGCAGCTGCTCGGGGCGCACGCCCCCGGCCAGCATCGCGGCCAGGATGGCGCCCGCCGAGGTGCCGAGCAGCACGTCCGCCTCGCCCGGCCGGTGTCCGACGGCCTCCTCGACGGCGCAGAGCGCGCCGACCGTCCAGGCCGCACCGAGCATCCCGCCGCCGCCCAGCACCAGGCCGCGCCGGGAGGTGCCCCCGGCGTGGGCGGGCGTGTCCGGCCCCGTCACCGCCCTTGTGGTCGTCCCGGCTGTCGTCATCCCGGCCGCCCGTCGTCGTCGGGTTCGGGTCAGGCTCCGATGGTGCGCGCGGACGCGCGGGCGGCGCAACGGGAGCCCGCCGCGGGGCCACCCGGTCCGCCGTACCCGGACGTCCCCTTTCGGGCCGGCCGGTCCGTCCCCGCACGTCAACCGGGTGCCGCCAGCACGGCCGCCGGGCCCGTCGCCGCACTGGTCGGCTCACCCGGATAGGTGAACTTCGCGCCGACCCGAGGGCCGGCCGCAAACCCGTTGCCGCCCGGTGATCACCACCGCCAGCCTGGACCCGTCCGTACCCGCACCACCCTTGTTCGGAGCCACCGTGACCGTCAGCCCCCGCACCTGCCCGAGCGCCCGGCCCACCGCCGCGCCGACCGCCCACCGGCGCGTCCGCCCGACCGAGCACCCGACCGCCCGACCGCACCACCGGGTCCGTACACCCGACGGCGGCTGCGACCCGACCGGGCGCCGCCCCCGCCACCCGCGCGCCGCCTGCACCGCCCCCGGATCCGCACCCGGCCCCGCCCGGCACGACGCCGGGGCGCTCGCCGCCCGCTTCGCCCACCAGCTGGTCGAGGTGCTCACCGGCGCCCGGCCCTCGGGCCAGCTGATGCGGCACACCAGCCTGGACGGCTACGGGCAGCTCGCCTCACTGGTCCGGGCCGGCGCGCTGCGCCGCGGCGGCCCGGCCGACCGGCCCCGGCTCGGCCCGGTGCACGACCGGTCGCCCTCCCCGGACGCCGTCGAGGCCTGCGTCCGGGTCGACCTCGGCCGGCGGCACCACATGGTGGCCTTCCGGCTGGAGCAGCGCGGCCCGGCCGGCCAGTGGCAGTGCACCGCCGTGGAGGCCCGGTGACGACCACGGCCCGGAACACGCCCCAGGGGACGGCGCAGGGCGCCGCCCCGGTACGGGAGCGGCGCCCTGTGCGGCGTCCTGCGGCCGGCGGCTCAGGCCTTGCGGCGGCGGCCCTTGGCGGACTTGGCGGCCTTGCGGCGCTCGGCGCGGGTCAGCCCGTCGCCCTCGTCCTCCGGCAGGCCGTCCTCGAAGTCGCCCTCGATGACACCGCCGCCGATCTCGTCCGAGGGGGCCGTGTAGTGCAGCCGCTGCGGCTTCGGGGCCTCCAGGCCCTTGGCCTTGATCTCCGGGCGGGCGGCGTCCTTCTCCAGCTTGTCGAGCAGCACCTCGGCGTCCGCCACTGGCACCTCCTCGACCTGCTGCTCGACCTGGACCTCCAGGTTGAACAGGTAGGCGACGGACTCCTCCTTGATGCCCTCCATCATCGCGGTGAACATGTCGAAGCCCTCGCGCTGGTACTCGACCAGCGGGTCGCGCTGCGCCATGGCGCGCAGGCCGATGCCCTCCTGGAGGTAGTCCATCTCGTAGAGGTGCTCGCGCCAGCGGCGGTCCAGCACCGACAGCACGACGCGGCGCTCCAGCTCGCGCAGGATCTCCTCGCCGAGCTGGTCCTCGCGGGCGCCGTACTGCGCCTGGACGTCCTCCTGGACGACCTTGGTCAGGAAGTCCGAGGTCAGGCCGGCCGGACCGCCGACCTCCTCCTCCAGCTCCGCGAGGTCCAGGGTGATCGGGTAGAGCTGCTTGAACGCGGTCCAGAGCTTGTCGAGGTCCCAGTCGTCCTCGAAGCCCTCGCCGGTGGCCGCCTTGACGTAGGCCTCGACGGTGTCGTCCATGAAGTGGCTGACCTGCTCCTGGAGGTCCTCGCCCTCCAGGACGCGGCGGCGCTCGCCGTAGATGACCTCGCGCTGGCGGTTGAGCACCTCGTCGTACTTGAGGACGTTCTTGCGGATCTCGAAGTTCTGCTGCTCGACCTGGGTCTGCGCGGAGGCGATCGCGCGGGTGACCATCTTGGACTCGATCGGCACGTCCTCGGGCACGTTGGCCATCGAGAGCACGCGCTCGACCATGCCGGCCTTGAACAGGCGCATCAGGTCGTCGCCCAGCGACAGGTAGAAGCGGGACTCGCCCGGGTCGCCCTGACGGCCGGAGCGGCCGCGCAACTGGTTGTCGATCCGGCGGGACTCGTGCCGCTCGGTGCCGAGGACGTAGAGGCCGCCGGCCTCCTTGACCTCGTCCTGCTCGGCCTTGACCGAGGCCTTGGCCTTCTCCAGCGCGGCCGGGAACTCGGCCTCGTACTCCTCCGGGTTGTCGCCCTCGGAGAGCCCGCGCTGGGCCAGCTCGGCCGCCGCCAGGTGGTCCGGGTTGCCGCCGAGCATGATGTCGGTGCCACGGCCGGCCATGTTGGTGGCGACGGTGACGGCGCCCTTGCGGCCTGCCTGGGCGACGATCTGCGCCTCGCGCTCGTGGTGCTTGGCGTTCAGCACCTCGTGCGGGATGCCGCGCTTGCGCAGCTCCTGCGACAGGTACTCGGACTTCTCGACCGACACGGTGCCGACCAGCACCGGCTGGCCCTTCTCGTGCTTCTCGGCGATGTCCTCGACCACGGCGGCGAACTTGGCCGGCTCCGACTTGTAGATCAGGTCGGGCTGGTCGATGCGCAGCGGCGTCTTGTTGGTCGGGATCGGCACCACGCCGAGCTTGTAGATCTGGTGGAACTCGGCGGCCTCGGTGGTGCCGGTACCGGTCATGCCGGAGAGCTTGTCGTACAGACGGAAGAAGTTCTGCAGGGTGATGGTGGCCAGGGTCTGGTTCTCGTTCTGGACCTCCACCCCCTCCTTGGCCTCGATCGCCTGGTGCATGCCCTCGTTGTAGCGGCGCCCGGCCAGGATGCGGCCGGTGTGCTCGTCGACGATCATGACTTCGCCGTTCATGACGACGTAGTCCTTGTCCTTCTTGTACAGCTCCTTGGCCTTGATGGCGTTGTTCAGGAAGCCGACCAGAGGGGTGTTCACCGACTCGTAGAGGTTGTCGATGCCCAGGTAGTCCTCGACCCGGGTGACGCCCTCCTCCAGGACGCCGACGGTGCGCTTCTTCTCGTCGACCTCGTAGTCGCGGTCGATCTTGAGGCGCAGCACCAGCTTGGAGAAGTCGGCGTACCACTTGGTCGCCTGGTCCGCCGGGCCGGAGATGATCAGCGGGGTGCGGGCCTCGTCGATGAGGATCGAGTCGACCTCGTCGACCACCGCGAAGTTGTGGCCGCGCTGGACGAGTTCGTCCTTCGACCAGGCCATGTTGTCGCGCAGGTAGTCGAAGCCGAACTCGTTGTTCGTGCCGTACGTGATGTCCATCGCGTACTGGCGCTTGCGCTCGGCGGGCGTCATGTTCGACAGGATCACGCCGACCTCGAGGCCGAGGAAGCGGTGCACCCGGCCCATCCACTCCGAGTCGCGCTCGGCGAGGTAGTCGTTGACGGTGATCAGGTGAACGCCCTTGCCCGTCAGCGCGTTCAGGTACGTGGGCAGGGTGCCGACGAGGGTCTTGCCCTCACCGGTGCGCATCTCGGCGACGTAGCCGAGGTGCAGGGCCGCGCCGCCCATGATCTGGACGTCGTAGTGCCGCTGGCCGAGCACGCGCTTGGCCGCCTCGCGGACGGTGGCGAACGCCTCGGGGAGGATGTCGTCCAGCGTCTCGCCGTCGACGATCCGCTGCTTGTACTCGTCGGTCAGCGCGCGCAGCTCGGCGTCGGTGAGGTTGACGAAGTCCTCTTCGATGGAGTTGACCTGGGCAGCAATCCGCTGCAGCTTGCGAAGGATCTTGCCTTCGCCGGCGCGCAGGATCTTGTCGAAGACGGACACTTGAGCGGGCTCCTTGCCTGTATTGGCACTGGACGACTGCACGGGGGGTCCACCCCACCGCACGGGCCATCGTATGCGAGGAGTCCAATGCGCCGGGAGGTGCGTCAGCACGGTATTCCCGTGTCACCCGCCCGTGCACATGGACCGATAGCACCGTCCACCGGGACAAAAGGGTCGACGGGCCGGGGAGTTGGCCCGGAATTCGGATGCCCGCATTCCTCCTGCGGAGAAATAATCCGCCCATGGAACAGCCCCGCAACGAACTCGTCACCCTCACCACCGACCGCCTGGTCCTGCGGGCCCCGCAGGAGTCCGACATCGACGCGATCTTCGCGGCCTGCCAGGACGCCGAAATCCAGCGCTGGACGGTCGTCCCGGTGCCCTACCGCCGCAAGGACGCCGAGTTCTTCGTCCACACACTGGCACCCGAGGGCGTGGCCAAGGACTCCGAGTTCATCTGGTGCGTGGTCGAACGCGGGACGGGCCGGCTGGTCGGCGCCCAGGCGGTCACCCGCAAGGCGGACGACCCGGCCGCCGCCTCGGTCGGCTGGTGGACGGTGCAGGAGCAGCGCGGTCGCGGCTACACCGTCGAGGCGGCCCGCGCGGTCGCCCGCTGGGCGCTGACCGACCTCGGGCTGCGCCGCCTCCAGTGGCTCGCCTACGTCGGCAACGACGGCTCGCGCGCGGTCGCCGAGCGGGTCGGCTACCGCTACGAGGGCACCCTGCGCTCGTACGCCGACCAGCGCGGCGTCTTCCAGGACGCCTGGGTCGCCTCGCTGCTCCCCGCCGACCTGGACCGACGGACCGGGGCCGACCAGGACTGACCCGGCCCGCTGTCGGTACCCCCGGCTACGCTCCCCGGCATGACCGCTGCCGCCGCCGGGCCCGCGCCCGTCACCGTCCTGGGCGCCGACGACGCCCGCCGGATCACCCTGCGCGCCCAGGGCCTGCTGGGCGCGCCCGACCGCCGGGCCGGCGCACGCGGAGTGCTGCGGCACCTGGGCGCCGTCCAGTTGGACACCATCTCGGTGCTGGCCCGCTCGCACGAGCTGGTGCCCTACGCCCGGCTGGGCGCGGTCGGCCGCCCGGCGGTCGAGGCGGCCTACTGGGGCGCGGGCACCACCTTCGAGTACTGGTCGCACGCGGCCTGCGTCCTGCCGGTCGAGGAGTGGCCGCTGTTCGCCTTCCGGCGCCGCCGCTACCGCGAGCGCGGCAGCCTCTGGAGCCACCAGGTCGCGCCCGGGACGTACCGGGCGGTGCTCGACAAGCTCCGCGCCGAGGGGCCGTTGACCGCCACCGAGCTGGGCGGGGCCAAGCGGACGGCCGAGTGGTGGGACTGGTCCGACACCAAGATCGCGGTGGAGCGGGCGCTGGCCTTCGGCGACGTGGTCTGCACCGACCGCCGGAGCTGGAAGCGGGTCTACGCACTGGCCGAACAGGCCGTCCCCGACGCCCTGTTCGGCCAGGACCGGTCCGACGAGGAGTGCCTGCGCACCCTGGTGGCCCAGGCCGGGTCCGCGCTCGGCGTGGCCACCCGGGCCGACCTCCAGGACTACCACCGGCTGCGCGCCGAGGACTTGGACCGGGTGCTCGCGGACAGCGGGCTGGTCCCGGTCGAGGTGGCGGGCTGGGGCCCGGACGGCGGCCGGGCCGCCGCCTGGGCCGACCCGGCCGCGCTGGCCACCGCACCGCGCGGGCGCCACCGCACCACGCTGCTCTCGCCGTTCGACTCGCTGATCTGGGACCGCGCCCGCACCGAGCGGATCTTCGGCATGACCCACCGGCTGGAGGCCTACACCCCCAAGCACAAGCGGGTGCACGGCTACTTCGCGATGCCGCTGCTCACCGGCGGCAGGCTGGTCGGCCGGGTCGACCCGGCCCGGGAGGGCCGCACGCTGGTCGCCCGGCAGGTCTCGCTGACGGACGACCGGGGCGGCGCCCGGCAGGTCGAGGCGCTCGCCACCGCCCTGCGCGAGGCGGCCGCCTGGGTCGGCTGCGACGGGGTGCGGGTCGAGGCGCTGCACGACGAACGGCTGCGCCCGGCCCTGGAGAAGCTGCTCGCCCGGTAGCCCGGCGGCGGGCGCCGGTCACCCTATTTCGAGGATCTTCTCCCGCATCGCGTACACCACGGCCTCCATCCTGGAATGCAGTTGGAGCTTTTCCAGGATGTTGCGGACGTGGTTCTTCACCGTGTTCTCGCTGATGAAAAGCTCCTTGGCGATCTCCCGGTTGTTCATCCCGGTCGCCACCAGCTTGAGCACCTCCAGCTCCCGGTCGGTGAGCCGGGGCGCCGGGACGAGGTCCCGGTCGTCGGAGCGCCGCTGGATCATCGACTTGAACTCGGTGAGCAGCTTGGAGGCCATCGACGGGCTGATCTGCGACTGCCCGTCGGCGACCGCCCGGATCGCGGTGGCGACCTCGTCGGTGGAGATCTCCTTGAGCAGGTAGCCGGTGGCCCCCGCCTTGATCGCCTCGTAGAGGTCGGCCTCCTCGTCGCTTATGGTCAGCATGATGATCTTGGTGCTGGGCGCCACGTCCTTGATCGCCGTGCAGGCCTCGATCCCGCTGCGGCGCGGCATCCGGACGTCCATCAGGATGATGTCGGGCAGCAGGTCGGCGGCCTTGAGCACGGCTTCGGCACCGTCCCCGGCCTCGCCGACGACCTTGATGTCCGGCTCCTCCGCCAGCACGATCTCCAGCCCGCGGCGGAACAACGCGTGGTCGTCCACCACCAGGACGCGGATCGGCTCACCCCGGCGCGGCGCGTACGCGGGTTCCTCCTCCGGCCCCGGCGGCAATCCGGTAACCGGTCCCCCAGCGGGCCCCAGCCCGAAGTGATCCCCCATCCGCTCCTCCCCCTTCGCGGGTCGACGTGCGCCCAATCATTCCACGCCCCGCCACCGCCGCGGTCACCCTCCGGCGCCGATTGCCCCGCATCGGGTGACCCCTGGACACAACGGACCCGAGCCCCGTTCGAGCCCGTCCCACCGGCCGGTGTCCGGAACGCGTGGAACGCCCCGGAACGCCGGTGACCCCGGCGGTCGCTGCCGCCGGGGTCACCCCTCCGTGTTCAACTGCCGGGACGGTCAGTCCTCGTCGACGGACCGGCCGATCGCACCGCCGGCGCCGCTGGCCACGCCGGCCGCCATGTCCGGCTGCACGTGGATGACGCCGTAGTGGTAGCCGTGCCGGCGGTAGACGACGCTCGGCAGGCCGCTGTCCTTCTCCACGAACAGGTAGAAGTCGTGGCCGACCAGCTCCATCTCGTAGAGCGCCTGGTCCAGCGCCATGGGGGCGGCCGAGTGGGTCTTCTCCCGGACCACCAGCGGGCCTTCGCCCTCCACTTCCAGGGATCCCATCATGGTCTTGCGGACGGCCCCGTTGGTCTCGCCCTCGTGCGCCGTGGTCTCGGGCAGCGCGGCCAGGGCCGCGGTCGCCTCGGCGACGCTGATGGGGGTGCGGCCGTTCGCGCCGCCCTTGTGCACCCGGCGCCGGTCCGCGGACTTGCGCAGCTGCGCGTCGAGCTTCGCCGAAGCCAGGTCGAGCGCCGCGTACGGGTCGCCGGCGGCGGCTTCGGCCCGGATCACCGGGCCCCGGGTACGGAGAGTGATCTCCACGCGGTCGGACCGGTCGGCCTGCCGCGGGTTGTGCTCCTTGGACACCTCGACGTCGAGGCTGATCACCTTGCCGTCGAACTTCTGGACCTTCTCCAGCTTCTCGGCCACGTGCTCGCGGAACCTCTTGGGCACCTCGGTCTTGCGGCCCTTGACGACGATGTCCACGCAGAACTCCGATCCCTCGTGCTGACGCCGATCCGGGTGCTACCGGACCGGACTGAGCTCCAGCTGGACCAGCCCATCCACTGCCGGCCCCCCGCTCCGCCGCCAGCGGCGGAAACGACTGGCCCTCATCTCACTTCCTCCCCATCAGGGACGGTTGAAACCCCCTGGAGCCTTATCGAACACCTCACGCGGGGTTTTCGCCTCCCCGGGCGGGAAGGGGGGTATGACCCGATACTTCGGGTGGCACTGGGAGTGGGCGGTCAAACCGTTGCACCCTGTCTACCCTCCTGCGAGTGAAGTATGGGTAAATACCTGGACAACGCCCCCCATACGGCGGATCCTTTGCTGACTCTCCGTGCCGAAGCCGCCAGGAGCAGCCGTGCCGCCGACCCCCTCGCCCGCCCGTCCGCCGTCCGCGCGGACACCGTTCGGCCACGCACTGGCCGGGCTGCTGGACGTCCTGCTCCCCGCCGACTGCGCGGGCTGCGGCGCCGAGCGCACCCAGCTCTGCCCGGCCTGCCGGCACGCGCTGACCGCCACCCGGCCCGGCCCCACCCTGCTGCCCTGGGCGCACGCGGCCGCGCCGTACGCCGACCCGGTGCGGCAACTGCTGCTCGCCCACAAGGAACGCGGCGCGCTGCGCCTGGCCGGGCCGCTCGGCGAGGCGCTCGGACGGGCGGTGCGCTCCGCCCTGGGGGCCCGCGCCGGGGCCGCGCCGCTGCTGCTGGTCCCGATGCCCTCGGCCCGCGCCGCCGTGCGCGCCCGGGGGCACGACCCGACGCTGCGGCTGGCCGGGGCCGCCGCCCGCTCGCTGCGCCGGGCCGGCCTGGACGCCCGGGCCGCGCCGCTGCTGCGGCACGCCCGCCCGGTCGCCGACCAGGCCGGGCTGAACGCCGCCGAGCGGCGGCGCAACCTGCACGGCGCGCTCACCGTCCTGCCGCGCGCCCGTCGGGGCCTGGCCGGCCGTCAGCCGGTGCTGGTGGACGACCTGGTGACCACCGGGGCGAGCCTGGCCGAGGCCGCCCGGGCCCTGGCCGACGCCGGACTGCCGGCCCGCGCCGCCGCCACCGTCGCGGCCACCGCGGTGCACCCGCCGGGTCGATACGGCTAGGGCAGGTCAGCCCGGGTAGAAGTACGAGCGGGCCTTGTCCACCAACTGGGCTTCCCGCCACTGGTTGTTGACCAGCCGGTAGACAGTGCCCGCGGCCACCGCGAGCACCGGCGAGGGCTGGGCCAGGATGTAGCCGCGGGACTCCGCCGTAGAGATCGACTGCGGGGAGGACGGCAGGCCGTTGCCGGTCTGCAGCTGACCGTCCGTGCTCTGCGAGCCGTCGGTGCTGATGTAGTACAGCTGCTGGGGGCGGTCCTGCTCCTTGCCGAGCACCAGCAGCTGGTCGGTCTCCGACCAGGACACCGAGGCGACGTCGACGAGCGAGGGGGCCGCCGGGCGGACGCCGGTGATCCGCACGGTCGGCGCCTGCGGCGTGCCGCCGTGCTCCACCCGCCCGAACATCAGTGAACTCCCGTTCACCCCGGGGGACTTGACCACCAGGGCGATCCGGGCGCCGTCCGAGGAGAGCTTCAACGCCTGCACCGTCTGCCCGGTCAGCCCGTCCACCGAGGCGGTGTACGTCTTACCGCCGCGCACCATGACGACCCGCGGGTTCTGCGGGTTGCGGTCCACCACCCAGAGGTCGCCGCGGCCGTCCCAGCTGGGCGAGGTGAGGCCGTCGTCCTTGGCCCCGGCCTTCGCCGGGGAGCTGAGCACCGGTTCGGGCATCGTCGCCGTGCCGGTCTGCAGCGGCACCGCGTAGAGCTGGTGGCCGTCGTCCGAGAGCGCGGCGGCCTGGGTGCCGTCCCGGCTGACCGCGACGGCGCCCAGGACGGGCGCTCCGCTCGCGTGCGGCTTGCCGAGCACCCCGAGCACCGGGTCGCCGGTGTGCCCGTCGTCGGCCGCCATCAGGGCGCCGTTGTCGGCGCGCTGGTAGTACTGCTGCACGGGCAGTCGCCCGGCCAGCGCGCCGGGGCCGACGGCCGGGTCGTCGGTGCGGCTGGCCGTGCAGGAGCCCCGCAGACCGCGCAGTTCCAGCCGTTCGACCTGGCCCTTGCCCTGGTCGGCGAAGGTGTAGAAGAGCTGGGCCGCCATCCGCCGGCAGGCCAGCGGGTCGGCCAGGTCGGCCCCGCCGACCTGCACGTGGGCGATCCGGCTGTCGTCGATGCTCACCTTGTCGACCGTGGTGCCGGTCGGGAAGGCCGTCCGGACCACCGGCGAGAGCCAGGTCGACGGCCCGGAGACCAGCGCCTTGGCGGCCGAGGCCAGCGGGTCGATCCGGCGGCGCAGGTAGATCGGGTCGGCTATCAGCACCTCCTGGCCGCCGTTGGCGGGGGCCGGCACCGACGGGTCGGGGGTGGTGTAGAAGAAGCGCTCGACCTGCCGGAAGCTGTTCCGGAAGTTGGTCTCGTTCATGATCACGCCGGGCGGCAGCGAATCGATCCGCCAGTCGCCGTCGCGCTCCCGCACGAAGGTGAAGTCGAAGACGTTGTTGTTCTGCCCCGCCACCAGCAGGTAGGAGTGCTTGTCGTCGACCTTGGCCACCAGCTGCCCGGAGACCGTCGACGAGTACTTGGTGTCGGCGTCGGCGACCTGGTCCAGCGGGATCTTCGTGGCGGAGAGCACCTGGATGCCCGCGTCCGGGTTCCAGCTCGCCGCGGCGCGCTCGGTGAGGTACTTGCGCGCGGTCTCGTACCCCTCGTCGGCGGTCACCGCGTCCAGGAACCCGGTCAGCAGCTCGCGCGGCTTGGCGCCCTTGCCGGGCGCCACCGGGAAGACCCTGGCCTGCAGGTTCTTGTCGGCCGAGCCCTGGGACAGCTCCACCTTGGTGATGCCGCCGGAGTCCGGCATGGCCGCGCAGCCGCTCGCCACCAGGGTGACGAGCACCGCGCCGGCCACCGCCACGAGCAGCGGCGCGGGGCCGGTCCTCGCACTCCCACCCACGGACCGACGCCCGCCCACGGACCGACGCCCGCCCACGGACCGACGACGGGGCAGGCCCCTAGTCGTGTTGCTCGTCCTTCGCACGCTGCGACCCCTCCAGGTCCGTCCCACCCGTCACGTCCGGCTCCGCCGTACGCTGCGCCACCGACGGCCGTCCGGGCGTCGGGTCCACCATGACCTGGGCGCCGATGACGCCGTAACCGGCCCCCGCCGTCCGCACGTCCGAGGGGTCCGCGCGCGGCCCCTCGGGCAGCCGGCTCCGGCCCAGTCCGGGGCCGATGTTCAGCACTCCGCCGAGGCCGCTGCCCAGCCCGTTGCCGGGCCCCTCGGGCGCCTCGGCCTGCTCCTCGGCGGCGGTCATCGCCGTGGCGCCCGCCGGGGCGATCGCCCGCCGGTACGGCGTGCCGTACGCGCCCAGGCCCCGGTTGTTGCGGGAGTCCTCCGGCTCCAGCCGGAACGGCGCCCGGTTGATCTCGCCGCCGCGGGTGCGGGGCAGGGTCAGCCGGAAGTGCGAGCCTCCGCCGGGCTCGCCCCAGGCCTGGAGCCAGCCGCCGTGCAGGTGGGCGTCCTCGACCGCGATGGACAGGCCCAGCCCGGTGCCGCCGGTGGTGCGCACCCGGGACGGGTCCGCCCGCCAGAAGCGGTGGAACACCCGGGACGCCTCGCCCGGCTTGAGTCCGATGCCGTAGTCGCGCACGCCGACCGCGACGGCGCCGTCGGCCGAGCCGAGGCGCACGACCACGTCGCGGCCCTCGCCGTGCTCCAGCGCGTTGACCACCAGGTTGCGCAGGATGCGCTCGATCCGGCGGGAGTCCACCTCGGCGAGCACCGGCTCGCCGTCACCGCGGATCACCACGGCGCTGCCCTTGGCCTCCGCCAGCGGTTCGGCGGCCTCGACCACCCGGCCGACGATCTCCCGCAGGTCGACCGGCTCGGCGTCCAGGATCGCGGCGCCTGCGTCGAAGCGGCTGATCTCCAGCAGGTCGGCGAGCAGCGACTCGAAGCGGTCGAGCTGGCCCTGGAGCAGCTCCGCCGAGCGGGCCGCCATCGGGTCCAGGTCCTCGCGGCTGTCGTAGATCAGGTCGGCGGCCATCCGGACCGTGGTCAGCGGGGTGCGCAGCTCGTGCGAGACGTCAGAGACGAAGCGCCGCTGCACCCGGGAGAGCTCCTCCAGCTGGCGGATCTGCGCCTGGAGGGCGTTGGCCATCCGGTTGAACGACTCCCCGAGGCGGGCGATGTCGTCCGTCCCGGTCACCTTCATCCGCTCTTCCAGGTGCCCGTCGGCGAGCCGCTCGGAGATGCCCGCGGCCATCCGGACCGGGGTGACCACCTGGCGCACCACGACCCAGGCGATGCCGCCCATCAGGATCACCACGAACACGCCGGCGGTCGCCAGGGTGCCGGTGATCAGGTTGAGGGTGTCGGTCTCCTGGCCGAAGGAGAACACGTAGAACAGCTGGTAGCTGGTGTCGGCCGGGCCGACGAACTGCATGCCGAGGGCCAGTCCGGGCTCGCTCTTGCCGCCGCCCTCGGGCGAGCGGTGGATCCGGGTCGGCTGGTCGAACATCTGGCCGGGCTCTTCGAAGAGCTTCGCGCGCAGGCTGTCCGGGATGCTGCTGGGCTGGATGTCGCCCGAGTAGCGCGGCGCGAAGCCGGCGCTGTCCGGCACGACCGTCCCGGTGCCGGGGGCCATCGCGATCACCGAGTAGACCGTCTGCCCGCTCGCGGCGAGGTCGTTGACCTGGCGCAGCAGCCAGGTGCCGGTCTCCGCGGTGCTCGGGTCGACGGCGCCGCGCAGCGCCTGGTCCCGGGCCTCGTCGATCTTCTTCTGCTCGACCTGGAAGCCGATCCGGGCCTGCGCCCGGGCCGCGTCGATCTTGGTGTCGAGCAGGCCGGTGCGCACCTGCGCCACCACGACCACGCCCAACACCAGGACCACCGCGATGGAGGCCAGCAGGGACACCGCGACCACGCGCAACTGGATCGACCGGCGGTACAGCGCGGTGACCCGGCGTGCCGGGCGCCTGAGCTGACGCTTCATCAGACCGAACACTCCGGACGGGCCGCGACGGCGGCGGGTGGTCGAACTCAGCACGTCCCCGCGCACGGCCCCCGCCCCGTCGGTCGCGGAACCCGACGGGGTGTCGTCAGCCCGGTCCGTCACGTCAGCTGGGTCCGGCCTTGTAGCCGACGCCGCGGACGGTCACCACGATCTCGGGGCGCTCCGGGTCCTTCTCGATCTTGGAACGGAGGCGCTGCACGTGGACGTTGACCAGGCGGGTGTCCGCCGCGTGGCGGTAGCCCCACACCTGCTCCAGCAGCACCTCGCGAGTGAACACCTGCCAGGGCTTGCGGGCCAGCGCGACCAGCAGGTCGAACTCCAGCGGGGTCAGCGGGATGCTGCGCCCGTCCCGCTTCACCGAGTGGCCGGCCACGTCGATCACCAGGTCGCCGATGGTCAGCTGCTCGGGTGTCGGCTCCTCGGCACGGCGCAGCCGCGCCCGCACCCGGGCCACCAGTTCCTTGGGCTTGAACGGCTTGGTGACGTAGTCGTCGGCGCCGGACTCCAGGCCCACCACGACGTCGACCGTGTCGGTCTTCGCGGTCAGCATGACGATCGGGACGCCGGACTCGGCCCGGATCTGCCGGCACACGTCGATGCCGTCCCGGCCGGGCAGCATCAGGTCGAGCAGGACCAGATCGGGCTTGCTCTCCCGGAACGCGGCTAGCGCCTTGTCCCCATCCGCGACGAAAAACGGCTCAAAACCCTCACCACGCAACACGATGCCGAGCATCTCGGCCAGTGCGGAGTCGTCATCAACGACGAGGACGCGTCCCTTCATGGGTCCATCTTCTCATTACCGGATTGTGACCTGCCGCACAGCAGTGCCATTGCTCCACAACGGCCAACTCCACCGCCGTCGAATTCCGGCCATACCGGGCGAATAGCCCTCCTCGGAGCGCCTCCGAACTGTCCGGAACCCGCCGTCCGACCCCCCGGCGGCCCCCGTTGTCGATCAGCAACCGGATACCCCTGGGGCGTCTCCGGGCCCCATGGCACGATGGGCGCTGCGCGCGGGCGAAAGATCCGCCCGGAGCCGCGCCCAGGACGCCCCTCCGAGGAGCAGTGATGACCGACACTCCGGGCTGGGCCTCGCCCAGCTCGTCCGAGCCACCCCGCGACGGCACCCGGCCCCCGGCCGACGCGCCCGCCGCCGTGCCCGGGCCGTCGGCACCCCCTCAGGCCGCACCCGCCTGGGACGCCCAGTACGGACAGCCGAACCGCGGCACCCAGCCCCCCGGCCAGGGCCCGTACGGCTGGGAGAGCGCGCGCAGCCCCCGGCCCGGCGTCATCCCGCTGCGCCCGCTCAGCATCGGCGAACTGCTCGACGGCGCCGTCACCACCGTCCGCCGGAACTGGCGCACCGCGCTCACCCTCTCGCTCGGCATCGCCGTCGTCGACCAGGCCGGCGCCTTCGTCGCCAAGCTGCTGGTCAAGGGCCGTACCGGCGCCTCCACCCAGCTGCTCACCCTGCTCGCCACCATGCCGCTGTCGCTGCTGCTCGACGCGCTGGCCGTCGCCCTGCTCACCATCGTGGTCAGCCGCGCCGTCCTCGGCCGACCGGTGACCGCCGGCGACGCCTGGCGCGACGCCCGCCCCCGGCTGCTGCAACTGCTCGGGCTCACCGTGCTCACCACCCTGATGAGCGTCGGCGTGGTGCTGCTCGGCTTCACCCCGCTGATCGGCTACACGGCGGGCGGCTCGGACACCCCCGGCACCGCGGCCCTGCTGTTCCTGGTCGGCCTGCTGACCGTCCCGGTCGGCCTCTGGCTGCTGATCCGCTACAGCCTGGCCGCCCCCGCGCTGATGCTGGAGAAGCAGGGCGTGGTGACCGCGCTCTCGCGCTCCCGCCGGCTGGCCCGCGGCGCCTGGTGGCGGATCCTCGGCATCGTCCTGCTGAGCCGGGTGCTGGCCGGGATCGTCGGAGTGACGCTCGCCATCCCGTTCCGCTTCCTCGGCCTGGTCCTCGGCCTCGGCTCCATGGACCGGCTCGGCGACACCGCCCACGAGTCCGTCGGCATGATGGTGCTGACCGCGCTCGCCGGGATCATCGCCTCCGCCCTGACCACCCCGTTCCTGGCCGCCGTCGGCGTGCTGGTCTACATCGACCAGCGGATCCGCCGCGAGGCCCTGGACATCGAGCTCGCCCGCGCCGCCGGACTGCCCGAACAGGGCGGCACCGGCTGGAGCGGCCACGCCGACCAGACCCCCGCGAGGCACTGAACCGGATGCCTATCTGGGGGGACAGGCTCCTCGCCGCCGGCGGCGCCCCGGTCACCGTTCCACGGGACCCGGCCCGCGACGCCGCCCGCGACGAGCTGCTCAAGGCCGAGTACCACAAGAACGACCCGAGCGTCCCGGAACGGGTCATCGACTGGATCTGGGACCACATCGACCGCGCCGTGGGCGGCATCTCCGGCGGCGGCACCGACGGCACCACCGGACTGGTGCTCTTCCTGGTCGTCGCCGCGGTGATCGCCGCCGCCCTCTGGTGGCGCCTCGGCGCGCCCAAGCGCACCGCCCGCACCGACTACGGCGTGTACGGCGCCACCGGCCCGCGCACCGCCGCGCAGTACCGCGCCGACGCCGCCGGGCACGCCGCCGCCGGCCGCTGGACCGAGGCCGTCCGCGAGCAGATGCGCGCGCTGGTCCGGGCCCTGGAGGAGCGCACCCTGCTCGACACCCGCCCCGGCCGCACCGCCGACGAGGCCGCCGCCGAAGCCGGCCGGGCCCTGCCCGACCAGGCCGCCGCACTGACCGCCGCCGCCCGCACCTTCGACGACATCGCCTACGGCGAGCGCACCGCCGACCAGGCCGCGTACCAGCTGCTGCTGGACCTCGACCGGGCCCTGGAGCGCAGCCGCCCGGTGCTCGCCCACGCCGCGGCCACCGCCCCGGCGCCGGCCCCGACCCCGACCCCGGGAGGAGCGGCATGACCAGCACCGCCCCGGCTCCCCCCACCCCCGAACGACCCACCGCCGAACGACCCGCCGCCGACGCCGCACCGACCAGCCTCGCCCCCACCGGGCGCGGCCTGGCCCGCCGCGCCCGCTGGTACCTGGTCGCCCTCGCCGTCCTGCTGGTCGCCGCCGTCGGCCTCGCCGTCCTCAACGCCGGCCACCGCTACCCGCCGCTCGACCCCCGCTCCTACGACGCCGACGGCACCCACGCCGTGGTCGCCCTGCTCCAGGGCCAGGGCGTCCGGACCGAACTGCGCACCGACCCCACGGCCCCCGCCGACGGCGCCGACACCCTGGTGCTGCCCGAACCCGACCTGCTGAGCCCGGCCGAGCTGCGCGCCGTCGCCGCCGCCCGGCACCGGCGGCTGGTCCTGATCAACCCCGGCCCGGCCGCCCTCAGCGCGCTCGCCCCCGGCATCCGCACCTCCGACGAGGTCGGCGGCATCCCGTTCACGTCCGTCCGCAGCACCCACCCGGGCTGCGCCCTCCCCGAAGCCGTACGGGCCGGCGCCGCCGCGATGGGCGGCACGCTCTACACCAGCGGCAGCCGCGGCGACGGCTGCTACCCGTACCACCACGGCTACCCGCTGGTCAGCGCCCCCGACGACGGCGGCGGCAACGTCATCGTCCTCGGCAGCGGCGAGTTCCTGCAGAACCGCCGGCTCGCCGACGACGGCAACGCCTCGCTCGCCCTCGGCCTGCTCGGCTCGCAGCCCCGCCTCACCTGGCACCTGCCCGACTACTCCGCGCCGGTCGCCGAGGGCACCCCGCGCAAGAGCTTCGGCGACTACATCCCGAAGGGCTGGCACTGGGCCTTCTACCAACTCGCCGTCGCCGCCGTGCTCGCCGCCCTCTGGCGCGCCCGCCGACTCGGCCCGGTGGTCAGCGAGAACCTGCCCGTGGTGGTCCGCGCCGCCGAGACCACCGAGGGCCGCGCCCGCCTCTACCGGCGGGCCAAGGCCCACGGCCGCGCCGCCGAGGCGCTGCGCCGCGCCACCGCCCACCGCCTCGCCCCCGCCCTGGGCCTCCCGCTCCAGGCCGGCGGACCGGAGCCGGAGGCGCTCTGCGCGGCCGTCGCCGACCGCCTCCCCGCGCGACCCGCCGGGGACGTCCGGGCCCTGCTGTACGGCCCGCCCCCGACCGACGACGCCGCACTGCTGCGGCTCGCCGACGACCTCGACGCCCTCGAAAGGCAGGTACGGAACCCGTGACCGAACAGGCAACCGCCCAGCTCCGCATCACCCCCGGCACGGCGCCCGCCACCCCCGTCACCGACCCGCGCGCGGCCCTGACCGCCCTGCGCGCCGAGATCGGCAAGGCCGTCGTCGGCCAGGACGCCGCCGTCACCGGCCTGGTGGTGGCCCTCCTCTGCGGCGGCCACGTGCTCCTGGAGGGCGTCCCCGGCGTCGCCAAGACCCTGCTGGTGCGCACCCTGTCCACGGCGCTCAGCCTGGGGACCAAGCGCATCCAGTTCACCCCCGACCTGATGCCCGGCGACGTCACCGGCTCGCTCGTCTACGACGCCCGCACCGCCGAGTTCTCCTTCCAGCCCGGCCCGGTCTTCACCAACCTGCTGCTCGCCGACGAGATCAACCGCACCCCGCCCAAGACCCAGGCCGCCCTGCTGGAGGCCATGGAGGAGCGGCAGGTCACCGTCGACGGCGAACCGCGCGCGCTGCCCGTCCCGTTCCTGGTCGCCGCGACCCAGAACCCGGTCGAGTACGAGGGCACCTACCCGCTGCCCGAGGCCCAGCTGGACCGCTTCCTGCTCAAGCTGATCCTCCCGCTGCCCGACCGCGACCAGGAGTTCCAGGTCCTGTCCCGGCACGCCTCCGGCTTCGACCCCAAGGACCTCGCCGCCGCCGGCGTCCGCCCGGTCGCCGGGCCCGAACACCTGGCCGCCGCCCGCGAGCAGATCGCGAAGCTCACCGTCTCGCCCGAGATCCTGGCGTACATCGTCGACCTCTGCCGGGCCACCCGGCAGTCCCCGTCGCTGTCGATCGGCGTCTCCCCACGCGGTGCCACCGCGCTGCTCGCCGCCTCGCGCGCCTGGGCCTGGCTGGCCGGGCGGGACTACGTCACCCCGGACGACGTCAAGGCGCTCGCCCTGCCCACCCTGCGGCACCGCGTCGCGCTGCGCGCCGAGGCCGAGATGGAGGGCGTCACCGCCGACTCCGTCATCCAGGCCGTCCTCGCCCAGACGCCCGCCCCCCGCTGATCCACCACCGGTAGGCGTACCGGGTCCTCGAACACACCGGGCTTCCGAAGGAGCGCACCCGCATGGCCCTCACCGGGCGAACCGCCCTGATCGCCGCGCTCGGCGCGCTCTTCGTGGGCCTCCTGCTGCCCTCCTGGACCGGGATCGGAGCCGTCACCGGCGCCGTCCTGCTCGCCGTCCTGGTCGACCTGGTGCTCGCCGCCCCCGTCCGCAGCCTGCGGATCGCCCGGGGCGGCGACACCACCGTCCGGCTCGGCGACACCGCCTCGGTCGAACTGACCGTCAGCAACACCTCCGGACGGCCGCTGCGGGCCCTGGTCCGCGACGCCTGGGCCCCCTCCGCCTGGCGCCCCGGCACCTCCGGGACCGCCTCCCGGCACACCCTCGCCGTCCCCGGCGGCGAACGGCGCCGGGCCGTCACCGTGCTCACCCCGGGCCGCCGCGGCGACCACCACGCCCACCGCGTGACGGTCCGCTCGCTCGGCCCGCTCGGCCTGGCCGGCCGCCAGGGCTCCCACCACGTCCCCTGGACGGTCCGCGCCCTCCCCCCGTTCAACAGCCGCAAGCACCTGCCCTCCCGGCTCGCCCGGCTGCGCGAACTCGACGGCCGGACCTCGGTGCTGACCCGGGGCCAGGGAACCGAGTTCGACTCGCTGCGGGAGTACCTGCCCGGCGACGACGTCCGCTCCATCGACTGGCGCGCCAGCGCCCGCCGCAACACCGTCGCCGTCCGCACCTGGCGCCCCGAACGCGACCGGCACATCCTGATCGTCCTCGACACCGGCCGCACCTCGGCCGGCCGCGTCGGCGACGCCCCCCGCCTGGACGCCGCCCTCGACGCCGCCCTGCTGCTCACCGCCCTCGCCACCCGCGCCGGCGACCGGGTCGACCTGCTCGCCCACGACGCCCGCAAGCGCGCCTCGGTCATCGGCAGCTCCCCCAGCGAGATCCTGCCCTCCTTCACCAACGCGATGGCCCTGCTGGAACCCGCGCTGCACGAGACCGACATGCGCGCGCTGGTCTCCACCGCGCTCACGATGGCGCCGCACCGCTCGCTCGTCGTGCTGCTCACCGGCCTGGACGCGGCCTCCGTCGAGGACGGCCTGCGCCCACTGCTGCCGCTGCTCACCAAGCGCCACGAGGTCGTCCTCGCCTCCGTCGCCGACCCGCACCTGGACGTGCTGGCCGCCGGCCGCGGCACCGTGGAGGCCGTCTACGGCGCCGCCGCCGCCGAACAGACCCGCGCCGACCGCCGGCACACCGCCGACCGCCTCACCCGCAGCGGGGTCACCGTCCTCGACGCCCCGCCGGCCCAGATCGCCCCGGCGCTGGCGGACACCTACCTGGCGCTCAAGGCGGCCGGCCGGCTCTGAGACACCGGATCAGGTGCGGCGGCCGGCGTTGAGCCGGGCCGCCTGGCGCGTGAGGTGGTCGCGCTCCGCGAGGTTGGACGCCCGGCGGGCCGCCTCGGCGTACAGCCGGGCTGCCACCACCGGCTCCCCGGCACGCTCGTGGAGGTACGCCGCGGCGGCCGCGTACCGGGGCAGCGCCTCGTCCAGCTCACCGAGCGCCGCCAGGCCGGCCCGCGGCCCGTCGGCCTCACCGACCGCCACCGCACGGTTCAGCCGCACCACCGGACTGTCCGTCAGCCGCACCAACTCGTCGTACCACTCGACGATCTGCACCCAGTCGGTCTCCCCGGCGGTGGGCGCGTCGGCGTGCAGCGCCGCGATGGCCGCCTGGGCCTGGAACTCCCCCAGCCGGTCCCGGGCCAGGGCCGTCTGCAGGATGCCGACGCCCTCCGCGATCGCGCCGGTGTCCCAGAGCCGCCGGTCCTGCTCCGCGAGCGGCACCAGGCTTCCGTCGGGACCGGTCCGGCCGGCCCGCCGGGCGTGGTGCAGCAGCATCAGCGCCAGCAGCCCCGCCACCTCGGGGTGGTCGATCGCCGCCGTCAGCTGCCGGGTCAGCCGGATCGCCTCGGCGGCGAGGTCGACGTCCCCGGAGTAGCCCTCGTTGAACACCAGGTAGAGCACCCGCAGCACGGTCGCGACGTCGCCCGGCCGATCGAGACGGACCGCCGAGACGGTGCGCTTGGCCCGGCTGATCCGCTGCGCCATGGTCGCCTCGGGCACCAGATAGGCCTGGGCGATCTGCCGGGTGGTCAGCCCACCGAGCGCGCGCAGGGTGAGCGCGACCGCGGAGGACGGCGTCAACGACGGGTGGGCGCACAGGAAGTAGAGCTGCAGGGTGTCGTCCACCGAGGCCGCCGGACCGGGCTCCGGCTCCTGGTCGACCAGGTCCTCCCGGCGGCGGCGGGCGGTGTCCGCCCTGGTCGCGTCGAGGAACTTCCGCCAGGCAACGGTGACCAACCAGCCCTTCGGATCCCGCGGCGGATCGCCCGCCCAGACGCGGACCGCCTCGACCAGCGCCTCCTGCACGGCGTCCTCGGCCGCCGCGAAGTCGGCTCCGCGGCGGACGAGGACACCCAGCACACCCGGGGTGAGGCCCCGGATCAGGGCCTCGTTCATCGGGAAGGTCACGGGAGAGGTCACTCCGTGACGGTCGGCGGCATGGCCAGGAACGGACGCAGCTCCAGCCATTCGTGGATCGGCTTCCCACCGGCCCCCGGGGCCGCCGACAGTTCACCGGCCAGCTCCAGGGCGCGCTCGTGGCTGTCCACGTCGATCACCATCCAGCCGGCGATGAGGTCCTTGGTCTCCGCGAACGGACCGTCCGTCACCGGCGGCCGCCCCTCGCCGTCGTACCGCACCCACGACCCCTCGGGCGCGAGCGCCTGGGCGTCGACGAACTCGCCGGTCTGCTCCAGCCGGGCCGCGAAGTCCTGCATGTACTTGATGTGCGCCGTGACCTCCTCCGGCGTCCACTGGTCCATCGGTGCGCAGTTGACCGGAGTCGGGGCGCCTCGGTAGTGCTTGAGCAGCAGGTACTTGGCCATCGTGCTTCTCCTTCGGAGCTCGTGCGACCCATTGTGGCCGCGCTCACCCCTGGGACGGAGCCGGCCACGGGTTCTCGACACGACCGGCCAAGATTTTTTCGCCCGTCTCCCTGTCGTCCTGTCTTTCTGTCGTCCTCCGGAAGCCCTGAGAACGCGAAAAGGCCCACCCGGTCACCCGGGTGGGCCTTCTCTGAATGATTGTTCGGCGGCGTCCTACTCTCCCACAGGGTACCCCCAGCAGTACCAACCGC
>NZ_JBHWIV010000088.1:0-34865 GCF_042731675.1 Kitasatospora sp. NPDC059827
GCGACGCGCCGATCTCCACCAGGGACTACTCGACCTCGCCTGCAGCATCATCTGCCTCCGGCGCCTTCGAAAGTCATTCTGAAACGATCAGTAAGTCCGAAGTGCCCGGGTGCATGAAGCGAGGGCCTCGTTGGTTCGTTTGTGACGACAAACCTCAAGGCCCTCGCGACTGCACTCTACGTGAAGATCGATGACTCTCTGGCAGGAGCCCGGCGGCCAGGCCGCCCGCCGAGGCTGACCGACGCCGAGCTGCTGACGCTGGCGGTGATGCAGGCCCTGCTCGGCTTCGTCTCCGAGGCCCGGTGGCTCCGCTTCGCCCGCACCCATCTGGCGGCCGAGTTCCCGTACCTGCCCGACCGGTCCGGCTACAAGAAGCGCCTGCGGGCCTCGAACACACTGATCAGCCGATTCATCCGAACCCTGACCCGGGATACCGACCTGTGGCACGACGACGTGTGGGTCGTCGACTCCACGCCCGTCGAATGCGCCCGCTCCCGACCCGCCGTCAAACGCTCCGACCTGGCCGGCTGGGCCGGCTACGGCTACTGCCCCTCGCACTCACGGTTCTTCTGGGGCCTGCGGCTGCATTTGCTCTGCACACCCGGCGGGCTCCCGATCGCCTGGGCGCTGGCCAACCCCAAGGCCGACGAACGCGAGGTGCTGGCCGACATGCTCACCCGCGACCAGGACCTCTTGGCCACCCACCCCGGACAGACGATCGTCGGCGACAAGGGCTACGTCTCCAAACACCTCGACGCCCTCCTGGCCCAGCTCGGCCTGACCCTGCTCAGGCCGAGCTACCGCAACCTGAAACCCCGGCCAGGAGAACACCTGCTCAAGCCGATCCGTCAGCTCATCGAGTCGGTCAACGACACCCTCAAGGGCCAACTCGACCTCGAACGCCACGGGGCCAGGACACCCGCAGGTGTCCTGGCCCGAGTCGGCCAACGAGTCCTCGCCCTGACCACCGCCATCTGGCACCACCGTCGAACCGGCACCCCGACCACCCGATCGCACCGAACCGCGCACCGGCAGGGAGTCCAGGACCGGGTGGCCCAGGCCCCTGTCAGCGGGGGCGGGCCGGCCGCTGTACGGGGCCAGCTTCAACCGTCCGGGCGCGGCGGGGTCGGGGCCGGTGGTGCCGACCCCGCTGGGCGGCTCGGGCGCTTCTCCTGTTGACCTCGGCCGATTCTCCCCGCCGACGCGAACCGCGAGCGTTGAGGGGTGGATCCCGTGAGGCAGCCCGGTCGGGCGCGCCGAATGGTATACGACCCGATCAACTGTAATCATCCAACTACAAGGAGTCATTCTCTCCTTTCAGACCTCAAGGAGCTTTGATGAACCGTTTTACCAAGGTGTCGGTCACCGCCCTGGTCTCGCTTGCCGCGAGCCTGGGCACGCTCGCTTCCACCACGTCCCCGGCAGTGGCGTCCACTGCCGACGTGTGCGGCGGGGCCGTCAGTGACTACACCGGCGTCAACAGCCCCGACGCGGCCTTCACCGGTACCGCCACTGACGGCGCCACGAGCCGGCCGTTCAGCATCACCCCCCAGGCGCACAACAGCTCGCTGATCAAGACGGAACTCGTCACGGGCACCAACGACACGTACGCAATCGCCAACTTCCTGCTGGGTGTGAACAGCCTTGGTCGAGGCACCATCGACTTCCCGATCTTCGGGGGCACTGGCGGAAGCAGCGACATCCAGTGCGAGAACGGCACCCGGGTCACCCGGATCACTGGCCTCCTTCACGTCATGGACGCTGCCAAGCCGTTGGAGTTCACCGTCAGCCGTTCCTGATTCCCACGGCTAGCCCTCGGGCTGAGCCGCAGAATGACGGCGCATAGGTGCTTCGGTGCGGGTCGATGTCCCGCACCGGAGCACTATCGATGAGCCCCCGTGGCGGGTGCGGGACCTCGGGCATCCGTGGAGGGTGCCGAGGGGCCGTTGCCGACCCTGCCGGGGCCGTTCCCCGAGCCCGCACGGCCTTCCCGTGTCCGTGCCGCGCGCGAACGAAGCGACCCAAGGACCCCAGTACCCATGACGGACGCACTCCGTGCTGTCTTCCTCGATCCCTCCGAACCCGCAGGTCCCGCTACGCCCGAAAGGCTGAGGCCACCAGGGCCCACCGACGGGCGCGAGCGGATCGCGCTCATCGGTATCGGTTGCCGACTGCCCGGAGGCGCCAACGACCACCGGTCGTACTGGCGGAACCTGGTCGACGGCAAGGACTGCCTCACCGCGACCCCGCGCAGCCGGTACGACGTGGCCACACTGGGCAGCCGGGACAAGGCCAAGCCCGGCCGACTGGTCGGTGGCCGGGGCGGCTACATCGACGGCTTCGACGAGTTCGACCCGGCGTTCTTCGGGATCAGCGGCCGGGAGGCCGACCACATGGACCCGCAGCAGCGCAAGCTGCTGGAGGTCACCTGGGAGGCGCTGGAGGACGGCGGGCAGAAGCCGGGTGAGCTGGCGGGCCGTGATGTCGGTGTCTACATCGGCGCTTTCACCCTCGACTACAAGATCCTCCAGTTCTCCGACCTGTCCTTCGAGACCCTCGCCGCGCACACCGCCACCGGCACGATGATGACGATGGTGTCGAACCGGATCTCGCACTGCTTCGACTTCCGCGGCCCCAGCGTCTCCCTCGACACCGCGTGCAGCTCCTCGCTGGTCGCGGTCCACCTCGCCGCCCAGAGCCTGCTGCGTGGCGAGACCGACCTCGCACTGGCCGGCGGCACCCTGCTGCACCTCGCCCCGCAGTACACCATCGCCGAGACCAAGGGCGGTTTCCTCTCCGCGGACGGCCGCTCGCGCGCCTTCGACGCCGCCGCCGACGGCTACGTCCGGGCCGAGGGCGTCGCAGTGGTGGCGCTCAAGCGGCTCTCCGACGCGCTGCGCGACGGCGACCCGGTCCATGCCGTCATTCTCGGCAGCGGCGTCAACCAGGACGGCCGCACCAACGGCATCACGGTCCCCAACCCGGACGCCCAGGTCTCCCTGATCGAGCGGGTCTGCGCCGAGGCCGGGATCACTCCCGGCAGCCTCCAGTACGTCGAGGCGCACGGCACCTCCACCCCGGTCGGGGACCCGATCGAGGCGAACGCGCTGGCCCGGGCCCTCGCGGTCGGCCGCCGGCCCGGCGACCGGTGCTACGTCGGCTCGGTCAAGACCAACATCGGGCACACCGAAGCCGCCTCGGGGCTGGCCGGGCTGATCAAGGCCGCGCTGGCGCTGGAACATCGGGTGATCCCCCCGCACATCAACCTGGAGACGCTCAACCCGGCGATCGACCCGGCCGCCCTGCCGTACCGCATCCCGCTCGAACCCACCCCGTGGCCCGAGCACCAGGGCCCGGCCCGGGCCGGGGTCAACTCCTTCGGCTTCGGCGGCACCAACGCCCACGTCCTGCTGGAGGCTGCCCCCGAGCCGGTACTCGCGCCTGCTGGGCCGCGGCGGCCCTGCCATACCGTCCTGCCGCTGACAGCCCGAGATGCCGTCGCCCTGCGGGGGCTGGCCGCCGGTGTCCGGGAGGAGCTGGCTGCCGGTGTGTCCCTGTCCGATCTCGGCCACACCCTGGCCCACCGCCGCCAGCACTTGGACGCCCGGCTCTCCGTCGTCTACGACTCCCGTACGGCGCTGGACGAGGCGCTCGCCGCCTACCTGCGCGGCGAGCAGCACCCCCGGGTGCACGCCGGCCGGCGCCGGGAGGCCCGGGACCGCCGGTTGGCCTGGGTGTTCACCGGCATGGGCCCGCAGTGGTGGGCGATGGGCCGGCAGCTGTTCGCGACCGAACCCGTCTACCGCGAGGCCGTCGAGGAGTGCGCCGATCACCTCGACCGGCTCACCGACTGGTGCCTGCTGGACGAACTCGCCGCCGACGAGGGCGGTTCGCGGATGGCCGAGACCTGGCTCGCCCAGCCCGCCAACTTCGCGCTGCAGACCGGCCTGGCCGCGCTCTGGCGCAGCCGCGGCGTACACCCGGACGCGATCGTCGGCCACAGCACCGGCGAGGTCGCCGCCTTCCACCAGGCCGGGGTCTACGACCTGGCCGACGCGGTCAAGGTTGTGGTGCACCGCAGCCGGCTCCAGCAGAAGCTGGCCGGTACCGGTGGCATGCTCGCCGTCGCGCTCTCCGAGGCCGAGGTCGCCCGCAGGATCCGCCCCTACGGCGAGGCCGTCTCGATCGCCGCCGTCAACAGCCCGACCTCACTCACCCTCGCCGGGGCCACCGACGCGCTTGCCGACCTGGCCGCCGCGCTCACCGTCGAGCAGGTCTTCGCCCGCGCGCTGGCCGTCGAAGTGCCGTACCACAGCGCTCGGATGGAGCCGATCAAGGCGGAGCTGCTGGAGGCGCTGACCGACCTCAAGGCCCGTCCGGCGCAGGTGCCGCTCCACCTCACCGGCTGGGAGGGCGTCGGGCACGGGCCCGAGCTGGACGCCGGGTACTGGTGGCACAACGTCCGCGACAGCGTCCGTTTCCAGCAGGCTGTGGAGCGGCTCGCCGACGACGGCTACAGCCTCTTCCTGGAGATCGGGCCGCACCCGGTGCTCGGCCGCGCCATCCAGGAGACCCTCGCCGTCCGGCCCGCAGGCCCCGACCGGCCCGAGGCGGTGGTGCTGCCTTCGATCCGCCGCCAGGAGGACGAGTCGGCCTGCTTCGCCACGTCCCTGGCCTCCCTGCACAGCCTCGGAGTCGAACCGGACTGGCACGTCCTGCAGCCCGCCGGGTGCCCGGTGCCGCTGCCGTGCTACCCCTTCCGCCGGGACCGGCACTGGGTCGAGCCGCGGCCGGTCGAACAGGTCCGCCAGGGGCGGGTGGATCACCCGCTGCTCGGCCGGCGTCTGGCCTGCGCCGAACCGGCCTGGGAGGCCCGGCTCGACACCGAGGCGCTGCCCTACCTGGAGGACCACCGAATCCAGGGCAACGTACTCTTCCCGGCGGCCGGCTACCTGGAGCTGGCCGTCCAGGCGGTCCGCGCGCTGACCGGCGGCACCGACGCGGTGCTCACGGGCATCGAGCTGCGCAAAGCGCTCTTCCTGCCCGACGACGAGAGCCGCGCCGTCCAGCTCACCTTGTCCGCCGAGACCGGCGGTTTCACCGTCAGCACCCTCACCGGCGATGAACGCACCGTGCACGCGGCCGGCACCGTCCGGCCGGCCCAGCGCCGCCGCACCGGTTGCCGACTGGACGCCGACGCGGTCCGCGCCCGCGCCGAGCGCAGGCTCGCCGGCCCCGACTGCTACACGGCGCTCGCCGCCCTCGGCTATCACTACGGCCCCGCGTTCCAGGGCATCGAGGAAGTCTGGATCGGCCCCGGCGAGGCGCTGGCCCGGATCCGCCCGACGGCGGCGATCGCCGGGCAGGGCGCTGGCCACCACGTCCACCCCGTGATGATGGACGCCTTCTTCCAGACCCTGCTCAGCCCGCAACTGCTCGCCCTGGACCGGCCCTGCGCCGGCATCCGGCTGCCGCTCGCCATCGACGAGGTCCGCCTCGACGCGGTCGGCGAGGACCCGCTCTGGGTGCACGCCACCGTCACCAGGGACACCGGGCACGAACTCACCGGCGACCTCGCCGTGTTCACCGAGGACGGTACGCCGCTCGGCGGGATCACCGGCTTCCGCGCCGCCGATGTGGAGAAGGCCGCGACTACCGTGAGCCTGGCCACCATCGACGGCTGGCTCGCCGAGCCGGTCTGGGTCGAACTGCCCGATCCGCCCGAACCCCCCGAACTGTCAGTCCAGCTCACTGATCACTGGCTGCTGTTCGCCGACGCGCAGGGCGTCGGCGACGCGCTCGCCGCGCGGATTCGCGCCCGCGGCGGCAGTTGCCACCTGGTCCGACCCGGCGTCGACCACCGGTGGTCCGTAGATGGCCAGGTGATTGCCACAGAGACCGGATCTGTCAATCAACTATCAAGTTTGGTAGGGGAGTTGAATGAAAAGCCGACCGTCGTGGTCCACCTCTGGAACCTTGACGCACCAGCCCTCGCGGCCGCTGACCACGCCACCGTGGCAGGTCACACCGCTGCCGGTGCCTACAGCCTGATCCCGCTCGCCGCCCTACTGTCCGCGCAACTGCCGCACAGCCGACTGCACATCGTCACCCGCACCACCCAGAGCACCGGCCCCGGCGAACCGGTCGAGCCGCTCGGCTCCCCCGCCTGGGGCATCGGCCGGGTACTGCGCCACCAGGAACTGCCCGGCCACCCTGGCAAACTGGTCGACCTCGGCCCGGCCGGCGACCCCGCCGCGGAGGCGGACGCGCTGCTGCGGGAGTTCGCGCTGGCCGACGCGGACGAGGTCGCCTTGCGCGACGGCCGTCGGCTCACCAGCCGGCTGCGCCACGCCGAAGGCCTGACCCGCCCGCTGCCGCCGAGCCTGCGCCCGGACGGTGCCTACCTGGTGACCGGAGCCTTCGGGGCGCTCGGCCGGCTGCTCTGCCGCACGCTGGCACGGCACGGCGCCCGCCGGCTGATCCTGGTCGGCCGCAGCCCCGTGCCCGCGCGCGACGGCTGGCACGACCCCGACCCAGCGAGCATCGCCGGGCGCACCATCGCCTTCCTGCGCGAGCTGGAGGCACTCGGCGCCCACCCCCTCCCGGCGGTGCTGGACATCACCGACGAACAGGCACTGGCCGACTGGCTGGACGAGTACCGCAGGTTCGACGGACCGCCGATCCGGGGCGTGTTCCACCTCGCCGGGCAGGTCCGCGACATCCTGGTGGCCGACCTGGACCGCGAGGCGTTCGACGCCGTCCACGGTCCGAAGGTGCTCGGCGCCTTCGCGCTGCACCGGCAGCTGGTCGGCGAACCGCTCGACCACTTCGTGCTGTTCGCCTCGATCGCCTCGCTACTGACCACCGCCGGCCAGACCAACTACGCCGCCGGGAACGCCTTCCTGGACGCGCTGGCCCACCATCGCCGGTCCCTCGGCCTGCCCGCGCTCAGCCTGGACTGGGGCCCCTGGGCCACCGGCATGATCGAGGAACTCGGGCTGATCGACCACTACCGCGACAGCCGCGGCATGAGCTCGCTCTCACCCGAGGCCGGGATGGCCGTCCTGGAACGGGTGCTCGGTCAGGACCGGGCCCAGCTGCTGGTCGCCACCGTGGTCGACTGGCCGGCCTTCCTCTCCTGGTACCCAACCCCGCCGCCGCTGGTCGTCGACCTGGCCGCCGCCGCCCGCGAGACCGTCCCCGCGCCACGGCAGAGCAGCCTGCTGGAGGTACTGCGCACCGCCGGTGAACAGGAGCGCCGGGCGCTGCTCACCGAGCGCTTCACCACGGTCGCCGCCGCCGTGCTGCGCGTGCCCGTCGAACAGGTCGAACCCGGCGCGGGGCTGAGCCGCCTCGGCCTGGACTCGCTGCTCGCGCTGGAGCTGCGCGCCCGGCTCACCACCGAACTCGGCACCGCCCCGCCAGTGATGGCGCTGCTGAGCGACGCCCCGGTACGGGAGCTGGTCGACGGGCTGCACGAGGGTCTGGCCGACCTGATCGAGGACGAGAGCGGGGGCCGTGCCGCGGTCGAGCGGTACGAGGACGAGTCGTGCTTCCCGCTGACCCAGAACCAGAAGGCACTCTGGTTCCTCAAGCAGCTCAATCCGGACGGCTTCGCCTACAACATCGGCGGTGCGGTGGAGGTCCGGGTCGAGCTGGAGCCGGCGCTGATGGGCGCCGCGTTCCGCGCCATGATCGAGCGTCACCCCAGCCTGCGGGCCAACTTCGTGCTGGACGGCGGCCGGGCGGTACAGCGGATCTCGGCCGAGGCCAGGCCGGACTTCCGGGTCCTCGACGTGCGGGACCTGGAGTGGGACGAGATCCACGCGATGATCGTCCGCGAGTACCGCCGGCCGTACGACCTGGAACGCGACCCGCTGGTCCGGCTACGGCTGTTCCACCGCGGGCCGCAGCGCTGGGTGATCATGAAGGCGGTCCACCACATCGTCTCGGACGCCATCTCCACCTTCACCTTCATCGAGGAACTGCTCGCCGTCTACGAGGCGCTGCGGCAGGGCCGGGCGCCCGGACTGCCCCCGGTCGGCGCTCACTACCTGAGCTTCCTCAACCGGCAGAACGAGTTCCTGGCCGGCCGCGAGGCGCCACGGATGCTGGAGTACTGGCGCTCGCACCTGCCCGCCGAGGTGCCCGTCCTCAACCTGCCGACCGACAAGCCGCGCCCGGCGGTGCAGACCCACAACGGGGCCTCGGAGTTCTTCGTCCTGAACGAGGAGCAGAGCGCCCGGGTGCACGCGCTGGCGCGCGAGCACAACGTCACCGTGTTCATGGTGCTGCTCAGCGCCTACTACCTGCTGCTGCACGTCTATTCGGGTCAGGATGACATCATCGTCGGCAGCCCGGTGACCGGGCGCACCGACGAGGAGTTCGCGGGCGTCTACGGCTACTTCGTCAACCCGCTGCCGCTCCACGTCAATCTGGCCGGGGCACCGACGGTGGCCGAGCTGCTCGACCGGGTGCGCGCCACCGTGCTGGGCGGGCTGGACCACCAGGAGTACCCCTTCGTCCTGCTGGTGGAGCAGCTGGGGCTGCAACACGACCCGAGCCGCTCGGCGGTCTTCCAGGCGATGTTCATCCTGCTCCACCACAAGGTCGCCACCGCGAAGTACGGCTACCGCCTGGAGTACATCGAACTGCCCGAAGAGGAGGGTCAGTTCGACCTCACACTGTCCGCCTACGAGGACGAGGCGGAGGGCCGCTTCCACTGCGTCCTCAAGTACAACACCGACCTCTTCCGGCCGGAGACGACGGCCCGGCTGGCCCGGCACTACGTCAACCTGCTGGACGGACTGACCCGGGCCGCCGGGGCTCGGCCGGTCACCGAGCTGGGCCCGCTCGACGCCATCGAGCGGGCCCAGGTGGTGAACCGGTGGAGCGGCGCCGACCGCCGGGTGGTCGCCGAGGACCCGGTGCACGAGCTGATCCTGCGGGCTGCCGCGGCAGACCCGCAGGCCCAGGCGGTGGCCGCTCCGGCCGAGTCCGGGCCCACCGCCCGGCTGACCTACCGCGAGCTGGAAGAGCGCTCCCGGCGGGCTGCCGCCCGGCTGCGGGAGCTGGGTGCCGGGCCCGGCACGGTGGTGGCGCTGTGCCTGGAGAAGTCCCCGGAGCTCATCGTCGCGCTGCTGGCGGTACTGCGGGCCGGCGCCGCCTATCTACCGCTCGACCCGGACCACCCGGCCGACCGGCTGGCGTACTTGGTCGAGCATGTGGGCGCCGCGCTGCTGGTCGGTGATGCCGAACGGCTCGTCCAGCTGCCCGTCCGGATCGTCACACCCGGCGAACTCAGCCAAGGGGACGCCGAATTCACCGACCGGCCGGTGGACCTGGACGCACCCGCGTACGTCGTCTACACCTCCGGCTCCACCGGCCGCCCGAAGGCCGTCCTGGTGAGCCATCGCAACCTTGCCGCCGCCAACCAGGCCTGGCGCACCGAGTACCGGCTGGACACCGACGCGCGGGTCCACCTCCAGATGGCCGCCCCGTCCTTCGACGTCTTCACCGGGGACGTGGTGCGGGCGCTCTGCTCCGGCGGCGCTCTGGTGCTGGTCAGCAGGGAGCTACTGTTCAACACCGCCCGGCTGTACGAGGTGATGCGCACCGAAGGGGTGGACGCCGGCGAGTTCGTGCCCGCCGTGGTGCGCGCCCTGACCACTCACTGCGAGGACTCCGGCCTGCGACTGGACTCCATGCGGCTGCTGGTGGTGGGCTCGGACGCCTGGAAGGTCGAGGAGTACGAGCGGCTGCGCGCCCTCACCGCCCCGCGGACCAGGCTGATCAACTCCTACGGCCTGACCGAGGCCACCATCGACAGCTCGTACTTCGAGGGCCCGGCCGACCACCTGGAGCCCAGCCGGATGGTCCCGATCGGCCGGCCCTTCCCGGGCAGCGCGTTCTACCTGCTGGACGAGCACGGCCGCCCGGTGCCGCCCGGGGTGACCGGAGAGCTGTGGATCGGCGGCTCCGGGGTCGCCATCGGCTATGTCGGCGACCCCGCGCAGACTGCCCACCGCTTCGGCACCCGGCCGCTCGGCGGGCCCGACGGCACCGAACCCGTGCGGCTCTACCGAACCGGCGACCTCGCCCGCTGGGACGCCGACGGCGGGGTGCATCTGCTCGGCCGGGCCGACTCGCAGATCAAGGTGCGCGGCCACCGGATCGAGCCGGGCGAGATCGAGAGCCAGCTCGCCGAGTGGCCCGAACTGGCCCAGGTGGTGGTCACCGTCCGAACCGACCACAGCGGCGAGAACGTGCTCTGCGCCTACTGCGTGCCCGCCCCCGGGCGGACCCTGGATCGCCGCGAGCTCCGCCGCCACCTGGCCTCCTACCTGCCCACCTTCATGATCCCCAGCCACTTCACCGAGCTGCCCGCGCTCCCGCTGACCGCCAACGGAAAGGTGGACACGGCCGCGCTGCCCGCGCCCCAGATGGAGGCCGCCGAACCGGCCGAACCGCCGGTCACCCTCTACGAGGTGCGGATGGCCGAGCACTGGCGGGCGCTGCTCGGCAATGAGGATCCCGGCCTCCAGCACGACTTCTTCGAGAGTGGCGGCAGCTCGATCAAACTGATCGAGCTGATCCACGGCCTGCAAGCCGAGTTCGACATCAGCATCCCGGTCAGCCAGCTGTTCAAGGTCACCACCCTGCACGGGATGGCCCGGACAGTGGAGGACATCATCACCGGCCGGATCGAGAGTGCCCGGCCGTACCTCCGGTTCAACCAGGAGCAGGAGCAGACGATCTTCTGCTTCCCGCCGGCCGGCGGGCACGGCCTGGTCTACCGCCAGTTCGCCACCCATCTGCCGGAGTACCGGCTGGTCGCCTTCAACTACGTGACCGGGGACGACAAGGTCGCCCGCTACGCCGACCTGGTCGAGGAAGTCCGGCCCGAAGGCCCCTGCACGCTGCTCGGCTACTCGCTCGGCGGCAATCTCGCCTTCGAGGTGGCCAAGGAACTGGAACGGCGCGGCCGGGCGGTGCCCCATGTGGTGATCATGGACTCGTACCGGCTGCCGGAGACCTTCACGCTCGGGGAGGAGCATGCCGAGGCCTTCGAACGTGAGCTGGCCGAGCATCTACGGCGGCACACCGGCTCCGACGTCGTCACCCAGGAAGCCCGTGAACAGGCCAGGGACTATCTGCAGTTCTGCAGCCGGACCCCCAACCTCGGGATGACCAGCGCGTCGCTCAGCGTGATCTCCGACGACACCAAGCTGGCGCTCTACGCGCCCGGACAGCACGGCACCTGGCACGGCAGCTCGACCACCCGTACCGCGGTGTTCCAGGGCTTCGGCACCCACGCCGAGATGCTCGACCAGGAGCACAGCGGGCGCAACGCCGACGTCGCCCGGAACATCCTCAGCGGAGCCGCCGCCCATGCGCACTGATCCTACCCGCCCACCTGTCCGAGAGGTCGACCGCCCCATGCTCCGACAGCACCCGCCGCTCTCCTACCCCTTCGAGTCGCGCGGGCTCGAAGTGCACCCCAGCTACGCCGAGTTGCGGGAACGGTCGCTGGCACGCATCCGGCTGCCGTACGGCGACGCCGCCTGGCTGGTCACCCGCTACGAGGACGTCCTCACGGTGCTCACCGACCCCCGGCTCAGCCTTGCCGCGGCGATGGGCCGCGACCAGCCCCGGATGCGACCGATGGCCCGCGTCGGCGCCGGGCTGTTCTCCACCGAGCCGCCGGAGCACACCCGACTGCGCTCGCTGGTGGCCCGCGAGTTCAGCGCCCGCCGGGTGGAGCGGCTGCGCGGCCGTACCCGGGAGCTGGCGGGCGAACTCGTCGATGCGCTCCTCGTCAAGGGCCAACCGGGCGACCTGGTCGAGGACTTCGCAATCCCGCTGCCGACCACCATCATCTGCGAGGTGCTCGGCATCCCGGTCGAGGACCACCGGAGGCTCTGGCACTGGGCGGAGGCCGTGCTGTCCGCCGTCACCCCCGGCGAGGTGCTCGCCGTCGAGGGCGAGGCCTTCATCGCGTACATGGCCGGCGTGCTGGACCTGCGCGGCCTCGAGCCCGGCGAGGACCTGCTGACCGTGCTGGTCCGGGCCTGCCGGGAGGAGGAGCTGATCAGCGAGGAGGAACTGCTCTCGACCGCCTGCGACCTGCTGATCGCCGGCTTCGTCTCCACCACCAACCAGATCGGCAACTTCCTCTACCAACTCCTCGTCAATCCGGATGAGTTGCGGCGACTGCGGGAGAATCCCGGGCTGATTCCGAAGGCCGTCGAGGAGCTGATGCGGTACGTGCCGCTGCTCACCGGGTTCAGCCTGCCGCGGTACGCCGCCGCGGATGTGGAGCTCGGCGGGGTCACCATCAGGGCCGGTGAGGCGGTGATGATCGCCACCGCCGCCGCCAACCGCGACCCGGAGGTCTTCGAGAACCCGGAGCGGCTGGTGCTGGACCGCCCCGTCAATCCGCACATCGGATTCGGCCACGGCCTCCACTACTGCATCGGCGCCCACCTGGCCCGACTGGAGCTCCAGGTGGCGATCGAGACGGTGCTGCACCGGATGCCCGGCATTCGGCTGGCCGCCCCGGAGGACGAACTGCCCTGGAAGACAGACGCGATGGTGAACGGGCTACAGGCTCTTCCGGTCGCCTGGTGATCCGCCCGACCACACACACGTCCCACGAGGAGGCTGGACAGATGGCACGGGGAAGCGACCTGAGGCGTCCCAGAGAAACCATGATCATTATCGGTGGGGGCCTCGGCGGCCTCTCGACCGGCTGCTACGCGCGGATGAACGGCTACCGCACCCAGGTCTTCGAGATGCACGAGATCCCCGGCGGCTCCTGCACCGGCTGGGACCGCGGCGACTTCACCTTCGACTGGTGCGTGAGCTGGCTGCTCGGCAACGGGCCGGGCAACGAGATGTACCAGATCTGGCTGGAGCTCGGAGCCCTGCAGGGCAAGGAGATGCGGCACTTCGACGTGTTCAACATCGTCCGCGGCCGGGACGGCCGGGAGGTCCGCTTCTACTCCGACCCGGACCGGCTGGAGGCCCACCTGCTGGGCATCTCCCCGGCCGACGCCGCCCCGATCCGGGAATTCTGCGACGGCATCCGGACCTTCCGCAGGGCGCTCACCGTCTACCCGTTCCTCAAGCCGGTCGGGCTGATGGGCCGGATCGAACGGTGGCGGATGCTGGCCTCGTTCCTCCCGTACCTCACCACCATCCGCAGATCGATCACGGTGCTGATGACCGACTTCGCGCAGCGCTTCCGCGACCCGCTGCTGCGCGAGGCGTTCAACTTCATCCTGTACGAGAAGCACCCGGCCTTCCCGGTACTGCCGTTCTACTTCCAGCTCGCCTCACACGCTAACCAGGCCGCCGGGGTACCCGAGGGCGGCTCGCTCGGCCTGGCCCGCTCCGTCGAGCAGCGCTACCGGCGGCTCGGCGGCGAGATCACCTACAACGCCAAGGTCGAGGAGATCCTGGTCGAGGGCGACCGGGCGGTGGGCGTACGGCTCAGTGACGGCCGGGAGTTCCGTGCCGACATCGTGGTCTCCGCCGCGGACGGGCACACCACCGTGATGAAGCTGCTCAAGGGCCGCTACCTGAACGACACCTACCGCCGGCTCTACACCTCGCTCATCGACGAGCCCGGCCAGCTCTCACCCGGGTACGTCTCGCTCTTCCTCGGCCTGCGCAAACCCTTCCCGGAGGGCGACCCGTGCACGACCTATTTGATGACTGACCGTCAAGCCGGTGAGCTCACCGGAATCCGTTGCCCGAGCGTGAACGTGCAGTTCCGCACCCGGCACTACCCGGAGCTGGCACCCCGCGATTCCACCATCGTGTTCGCCACATACTTCTCCGACATCGGCCCCTGGCGGGCACTGAGCGAGGGCCCGGAGCAGTCCTCCCGGGTGCGTCGCGGCGAGGAGTTGCACACTCTGCCGGTCAAGCACGGCCGGGAGTACCTGGCGGCCAAACGGAGGGTCCGGAACACCATCTCCTCCTTCCTGGACGAGCGGTTCCCCGGCTTCAAGGACGCGGTCGCCGTCGCGGACGTCTCCACCCCGCTCACCCAGGTCCGCTACACCGGGGTGTACGACGGCACCTTCCCGGGCTGGAACCCGTTCGTCGAGGGCAGCGAGACCGTCGAGCAGGAGATCAAACGGAACGGGCCGGTGCTGCCCGGCCTCGCGAACTTCTACCTGTCCGGGGTCTGGGCCACCATCGGCGGGCTGATCCGAGCGGCCGCCGCCGGCCGGCACGTCATGCACTTCATCTGCCGGGATGACGGGCGGGAGTTCACCGCCTCGATCGACGACAGCGAGTCGGCGCCCACCCACCTGATCATCCCCGTCGACCGGCCGACGCTGCCCACGGAGGCGGCAGAGCCCGCCGAACCGGTTGGGTCGGCTGAGCCGACCACCACCGTTACGACAGGAGCCCTGGCATGAAGATCGAGAAATGGGTCGTCCGTGAGCACCTCGGCGGGGTGCCGGACGTCAACCGGGTCTACCAGAAGGTGGTCGAGGACATCGAGATCGACCTGCTGCCGGACGAGATGCTGCTCCGGACCCGGTACGTCTCGGTCGACCTCTACCAGAACGGCCTCGCCCTGGAGACGCCGATCGGCCGACACATGATCGGTGATTCGATCATGGAGGTGATCGAGGCCGGGCCGCAGGCCGCATACCGGCCCGGCGACCTCGTCCAAGGCTACGGCGGGTGGCGCAGTCACGTTGTCCACAACGGGACCGAGGAACGGTGGAAGACCGGCGCCTTCCCGATGGTCTTCCCGGCCTACCGCCGTCTCAACCCGGCCCACCACGATGAGCAGTTGCCGCTCTCCAGCGCACTCGGCGTCATGGGCGTACCGGGAATGACGGCCTGGGGCACGCTCACCCAGTTCCTGGCCGTACGGCCCGGCGATACCGTGGTGATCAGCGGTGCCTCCGGCTCGATCGGCACCCTGGTGGGGCAACTGGCCAAGCGCGCCGGCGCCCGCCGGGTGGTCGGCACCACCGGCTCCCCGGCCAAGGTGGAGTACCTGCGCGAACTCGGCTTCGACGCGGTGGTGCTCTACGACCAGCGGGACGACGCCGAACTGGCACGGCAGCGGCTGCTGGCGGCCGCGCCCGACGGCATCGACCGCTACTTCGACAACCTCGGCGGGAGCCTCACCGACGCCGCGTTCACCATGCTCAACAGGGACAGCCGGGTCGCCGTCTGCTGGCAGTGGGCGACCACCGTGACCGGCGAGCTCACCGGACCCCGGCTGCTGCCGTACATCATGTTCCCGCGCACCACGATCCGCGGCATCTTCGCCCAGGACTGGTTCACCGAGCCGCTGTTGGCCGAGATGCGCTCCGACCTCGGCGGGCTGATCCGGCGCGGGGAGATCCGCTACGACCAGACCGTGTTCAAGGGCTTCGACGCGATCCCGGCGGCCTACCGGAGCCTGTACATCGACCGGGACGCCCACCGGGGCAAGGTGATGGTCGAGGTGTGACGACCTGTAACGAGCGGGGGCGGGCCGTTGGCCTGCCCCCGGTCACTCGTCGCCCCTCGCGCCGGCTTCAGCCCGCCGTACTGAGGCCTCGGTGGTCACCGGCATGGGCGAGGAAGTCGGAGAAGGGCGCGAAGTCGGCGCTGTTCCACCGCTCGGGCCGCATCCGGATGGTGATGTCGTGGACCAGTTGCTCGGTGGTCGACTCAAGGTACGCGTCGGCTTGTGCGGGCGGCATGTAGCGGTGGGCCAGCGCGGCGCGCTCGGCCGGGTCGACAGGGTCCTCGATCGCCACGACCGGGCCCTCCGCGCTGACGTAGCGACAGGGCGGCGTCCCCACCTGAGCGCAGATCGCGAACCGGCCGGACGCCCGGATCAGGCGGCTCTTCATCGAGTTCCTGCCGGTGGTGATCGTGATGTTCCCTCCGGGCCGGTAGGAGTACCAGATCGGCACGGCGAGCAGGCCGGAAGCCGGCTCAGGGCCATTGCCGATCACGGCCAGCACCCCCACCTGCGGGGAGGCCAGAAAGCTCTCGCGATCGGCTTTACTCATAGCGAAGGGCATGGCGGTACCTTCCCGGAAGCAGGGCCCGTGTGTCCCGGTCGGGGTGGGCGGTTCCTGACGCGTACCCGGCTGGCCGCTCGCTCGATCGGGGGGCCTCCGTCAATCACCCTCAAGAGTGGACCGAAGGGGTGGACCCCAAGGTCTGGTTCTTTACCCCGGTTTGTGGAGTTCCGAGAAGCGGATCTTCGGGCCCGTGGGGAGGATGCCCTCATGGCTGCTGCGAGGTACTCGGGGGGGTGCCCCTATGTGTTTGGTCAAGGGGGTTGGTGGCGGGTTCGAGGGAACGCCTGGCACTCTGACGGGCATGGAAGGCGAGTCGACTGTCCAGGTGTCCGCTGATGAGGGCTTGCGGCCGTGTGACGTCTGCGGTCACCCGGTCGTCCTGGACTCGGTCGACGAGTACGACTGTCCGGTGTGTGGGGATTCGGAATCCCGGTGACTCAGACCGAGGCGGTGGGCCGGGGTTCGTGGAAAGTCCCGTCGCGGAGCATGGCGAAGAGGACGTCGGCCCGGCGCCGGGCGAGACAGAGCAGGGCCTGGGTGTGGTGCTTGCCCTGGGAGATCTTCCTGTCGTAGTAGGCCCGCGATGCCGGGTCGCCCAGGGCCGCGAACGCAGAGAGGAAGAAGGCCCGCTTGAGCTGCTTGTTTCCTCTCCTGGAGGGCTGTTCGCCGCGGATCGAGGACCCCGAACTCCGGGTCGCCGGGGCGAGGCCGGCATAGGCGGCGAGGTGGCCGGCGGTCGGGAACGTGCTGCCGTCGCCGACCTCGATCAGGATCCGGGCTCCGGTCCTGACGCCGACTCCCGGCATCGAGGTCAGGACCTTCGAAAGAGGGTGGTCCTCCCGGAGTTCCTCGATCCGTCCGGCCAGCAGCTTGCGCTGGTCGAGGACGGCAGCCAGGGATCCGGCCAGGCTCGGGACGATCAGCGCGGCCGCTTCGGTCCCCGGAACGACGACCGTCTGCTCGTCCAGCGCTGCGAAGATGTCCTCGACCAGCCGCTCGGCCATCCTCGGCGCCTTCGGCCGCAGCAGCGTGACCAGCCGCCGACGGCCCGCCTTACGTATCTGTGCGGGTGAGCCGAACCGCTCCAGCAGGGTCAGGACGGCCGGGTGCTGCAACCGCGGCCCCAGCACCCGTTCCAGCGACGGGTGGATCTGGGTCAGCAGGCCGTGAAGCCGGTTCGCGACCCTGGTCGCCTCGCCGGCCAGATCGTCGTCGAACCCGACGATCACCTCCAGCTCGGCGATCGTCTCGTCCTCGCCGTCGATGGCCCGCAGCGTGTGCGGCATCGCCCGGGCCGCGTCCGCGATGATGAACGCGTCTCTCGCGTCGGTCTTCGCCTCGCCCGGGTAGAGGTCTGCGATCCTTCGCATCGTCAGCCCCGGCAGGTAGGCGACCGGGCAGTCCATGGCCCGCGCGACCGCCAGTGGCAGGGCTCCGATCGAGGCGGGCTGGTCGACCACGACCAGTACCGTCCCGTGCTTGGCCTGCAGCTTGGCGAACAACTCGCGGAGCTTGGGCTCGGTATTGGGCAGACGCTTGTCGAACGCCTTCTTCCCGGCCGGGGTGACGGCGGTGGCGTGATGTTCGCCCTTGCCGACGTCCAGGCCGAGGAAGACGTCGATGTCGCCGGTGTCGATCACGTGCAGGCCCCTCCACCACACCTCTCGTCCGGCCTTGCCTGGGCACCGAGCTGCCACATCCACGTTACGGAGAGCTCCTCCGGCGTTGGGTGGAGCCGGTGCTCAAGCCCCTCATCAGCGGTCCGTCGATGCCTTCGGGCCCGGTGACACCACCTCCCGGATCATGGACAACAAGGGGGGAAGTCATGCCGGACCCGAAGGCCGGTAGCCCCATTGCGGAGCCATGAAGACCGTAACGGGGGGTCAAGCAGGAAGCGGTCGCGCTGGTGGAGTCGGGCGGTCGGCGCATCCCGTCCGTGGCGCGCAAGCTACGCCAGTGGGTCGCTCGGTCACGGGCGGCCGTGGCCGCAGCCGCGTCGGGTGCGGGCCAGTTGCCCCCCGGCCGAGCGCGAGGAACCATGTTGCCTGCGCAAGCAGGTCCGTGAGCTGGAGCCGGCGACGGAGATCATGCGAAAGGCAGCCGCGTACTTCTCCAAGGAGATGGGTCGATGACCGGCCGCTGACGGTTCATCTCCGACATCAAGGGTGTCGGCTGCGGGACCTCCCAACGTCGAGAACACGCGAGAACAGGCACGGGCGCTGTCCCGGCCCGAGGGGTCCAGAACAGTGTGGTGGGTAGTCAGTGCGGGACGAGTCAGCCGGTAACGGTAACGCCCACGTGCCCGTGGAGCGCGTCCAGGAGCACGGTCTGCCACTCGGTCGGCTTCCCGCCGGTGCGGGCCCAGTACTGCTTGCGCAGCCCAGTCCCGGGCCGGAACGCCGGGTCGTCGCCCAGGCCGGTGCGGTTCGCCGGACCCTCCGTGGTGCCGCCAGCGGCGAGGTAGGCGACCAGACGGCGGTAGCGGCGGTTCCAGTCCAGCTCCAGGCGCCACAGCCCTTCCAGTGCGGTGAGCACTGCGGCCTGCTTGACAGACAGGTTGTCGGCCTTGCTCTGGCGGCGCATCCAGGCGCTGACCGCGTAGCCGTCCAGCTTCTCGGCGGCGGGGATCGCGAGGCGGCCGTGCTGGGCGGCTCAGGCACGGGGGTAGGCGTGGCCGCGCTCCCAGGCGTTCGCGTGCTTCGACCAGACCATCCCCAGCGCCTCCAACTCGCTGACCCGGGCCGTGTCGGCGGGACGGATGGCGTCGCCGAGGGCAGCTTCGTGCAGGAGCTCGGTGAAGCCAGCCCGGTAGAGGGAGAGGTGGCGGGATCCTCGCAGGCGGGGCTCCACCGGCCAGCGGCCGGCGAACAGCCGCAGACCGTGTCCCCTCGCCCGGCGCGGTCGTTCATCATTTGCGGGGTCCATGCCGGACCAGCCAGCACGTACGGAACAGAAATTTCCAGCCTTCTTGGAGCATACTTGGAGTTCCCGCTGTGAAAACGGAACATGAAGGATCCGAGGTTCTCCCGGAAGCCGAACTCGAAGTCCTGCTTGACCTTGCCGGAGTGGAGTACGACCGGCAGCGCCGGGTGCCGTTGCGCTGGACCATGAAACCTGCCGCCCGCATCTCATCGGAATTGGCGGATATCGGCCTCCGACTTCCAGTGAAAGACGTCGCCAAAGCCCTGGGGCGCCACGGAGTCATCTACCTGGGCGCCCTCGCTTCCGGAGGTGAAGATATCTCCAAGCGCCTTCGGTTCATCAACGAGAAGTTCGAGGAGTTCGAGCGGCGCGGGGACCCGGTGATCAGTGTCCGCAAAGAGATCATGGAGATTGGTGTCGGCTGGCGGAGCAAGACCCGTAGGAGGATTTCGCCTCGAAGCCCCTGGCAGGATCGGGACGAACCGGCAGCAGTCCCTCTCTACGGGATTTTCGATCTGATCGGGGAGTCCGGCAGGCTGCTTCTCGGTGCCCGTCACGGGACACCGGCCTTCGCTGTCGATGCGGTCCGGCGCTGGTGGCTGGCGGCAGGCTGCCACCAGTACTCAGATCCTGCGGCCCTGCTGATTCTGGCGGACGACGGCGGGGCGAACGGGAGCCGTGTCCGGGCATGGCATTTCGAGCTCGCTTCCCTGTCGGTCGACTCAGGGATGGAAATCACTGTCTGTCACTTGCCGACAGGGATCTGGACGTGGGGCTCCTCGGCGCATCGGAGTTTCTGGGACCTCGCGAAAGGCTGGCGCGGAAATAGGTCAGCCGACCGGGAAAGTCTATTCGGCGAGTTGATGCGCGGTGTCAGTGAATCCGGTCTGGACATCAGCGCTGAGATTGATGCTACGGCCTACTCTCCCCGCGTCCGCATCAGTGACTCGCAGCTGAACGATCTCCCCATCCTGCCGGGCAGGGCGGGAGACTGGCACTACACCCTGCTTCCCCGGCCCCATCGGCGCTGCGGGCCACCAGCGGTCCCCGATGCCGACAAGGTCAGCCCGAAAGCCTCCTGGCTCATTCATCCGGAGCTGATCGGCATGGAGATCCGCGAGTGGGAGATTCTCGCCAAGAGATTCTGCGCGCTCTACGATCAGGAACACGAAGCCGCCCTTGAACTCAGGCGCCGCGGTCCGAGGCAGAAGACGCCAGCAGCCGGGCGATACACCGGAGGCCGACCCAAGGTCACCACAGTCGACCAACTGCTCGCGGCCGTTATCCATGAACGCCTGGGAGTGCCGCAGGCGAATCTGGCTGCGGTCTTCGGTATCACCACCAACAGGCTGACCGTGTCAATTAGCCGGACACGCCGCCTGCTGGGGAAACTTAACCACGTCATCCCTAAGAACGATATTCGAATCCGCGACGTGCAGTCCCTCCAAGAATTCAGAGAAGAGTGCGAAAAAGGGGGCCGTGCTGATCGCCCAGACGCCCCCGAAGAGTGAGCTTGCGGACAGTCACACGATCACATCACCGCGCGCTCCCCTGGCCTCTTTGGTGAGGTGATTTTCCCGCCACCAAGGCAGGAGGCGGTGACCGCGCCGTGTCCCGCTCCGGGAAAACTGGTTCCAGCGCGGGGTCTGGAGTGCGAAAACGGCTTCTTCTCGGGTTCCGGATGCCATCGTTGTATCCGACGAGAAGACACCAGCCCCGCTGGGGATGGTCGCCGATGCCAGGGTAAGGGCGAACGACGCAAAGAAGATGGCGAAACGATGCCACATAACAGTGTGCACAGATCGTCAGCACACCATCGAAACCGTCCGGCCGACACCGTCAACCAAGAAACGGCATAACCCGGTTTCAGGTAGACCACGCCTCATAAGCATCGCCCGCTGCATACCTTCATACCTGCCGTTCGGATCGTCGTCTCGGAAGGGACGGCCGTGTAACTCCTCGCCGCCGAAAGGGCTGCGGCGCCGGGGACAACGAGCGGCCGTCGTGGGCCGTGCCGACTACTGGGCGGTGGCCGTCGGTCCGTTGCCGCCCGTACTGCCACGAGAGCGCCCGCGCCACCGCCGCCGACACCCTCGCCGAGTGGCAGCGTGTCCACGGCCGCACCGTTTGGACCGGTGCCAGGTGCTGCGACCCCGACCACGACACCGCCCTTCAGCACGCACTGCGCCGGGAACGCCACCGCCAGAACGTCGCCGCCCACGCCCGTGAGGCCGCCCACCGGGCCCGCGCCTCCTCGACCGTCGACGACGGAAGGCCTGTCCCGGGTCCCCAGGAAGAGGCTCCGGTGGCTGCGGGCGGTGAGCCGCACTCCGTCGACGTCGGCTGTCAGCGGAAGCCCTCGGTGCTGGTGGCCTCGGGGAGCGCGGGGTCGGGCGCCGGGGCGATGCCGTAGCCGGCGGGGAGTTTCACCACCGCCAGGGGCAGTCCGGCGAGGCGGCGCAGCGCCTCGCCGAGCCGTTCGGCAGCCCCCACACCTCCCCGGTCTGCCGTTCCACAGCCTCCGTGCCGGGCATGGTGCGGATCACCGTGCGGTCGGTGGGCCGGTAGCCGGGATCGGGGGCGAGGCAGCGCGGCACCGGAACGGTCCGGTCGGCGGTACGCGGCCCGGCAGGGGCGGGCCGGGCGGCGGTGCCGCCTCCGGAGCCGGGCACGCGCTGGAGGCCGAGGCCAGCGGCGGTCAGGGCGAGGACGCGGAGGACAGCCGGAAGTACGCGGGTCCGGACGGACAGTCCGGCGATCCCCGACGGCACGGACGCTCCCGGTGTCGGTTCACCGGACTGGTCTCAACCGATCGCCGAACTGTCCCACGTTTCGCCGAAGTCAGCGGCCTCAGGAGAAGAGCACCGAGCGGAAGTGGAGCCGCCGGCCGGCCGAGGCACCCGGGTCCAGAACGCGGTAGACGTCCCCGACGCAGCCGAAATCCAGGAAGGCGACGGCGCTCCCGTTGGTGTGGTTGACGGGTGAGTAGGCGGCGTCTCGATCGGTGGCCCCCTTGACGTCGACGCACTCCTCGGGCTTGGGGTCGACCAGTTCGCCGCGGTGTTCGGCGCCGTCGGCGCGGTAGGTGTAGCGGAACACGCCGTCGGCGGCGTTGGCGGAGACCGGGACAGCGAGGATGAGACCGATCGCGCTGGTGGCGGCGAACAGGGTGTTGCGGAGACGCATGAGGGGGGACCTTTCGGGCGGTACTCGACGGCATCGGGGGAATAGTGCGATACCACCCTATGGGTGCCAAAGATTGAGGAAACGATTCTTCCAATCCATTCTTTCGGGTGGTTTATCCACTATTTGCGCGACCTTTTCGGCCCCAGTCCCGGTCCCATGCGTTCGCGACTCACCTGGCGTTGCGTTCCTGCTCTGCGGATCATGTTCCGCGCCAGGTCGGGGTGGTTTCGCCGGCCGGTCGTCGGGGCATGGGGTTGATCATGCACGACGTGGATCATGGCTTCGGAGTGGGCGAGGAGGGCTCCATGGTCGCGGGCGGGGCATTGGTGGTTCATCGGTCGGCCGAAGGTCCGCTCGACGGTCCAGCGACGACGCGGGACGGTGGATCCCCTGATGGCGGGGTCGCGGCGGACGATCTCGACGTCGATGCCCGGTGGCCCGTGTCGGCTCAGGTCTTTGCCGGTGGTGGGGTACTCGGCGGCGACCTGGTCGGCGGCAGTCGGCCCGTGGCGTTGTCCTGGACGCTCGCGGCGGTGGCCAGGGCCACGAGCAGGAATCCGAGGGTGTCGGTGACGATGCTCCGCTTCCTGCCCACGATCGTTTTCCCGCCGTCGACACCCTGGCCGGCGGCGGTGACGTTCGTGGAGGTCTTGACGCCCCGGGGTCGAGGACGCACTGGGCGGTTCCGGGTCGCGGCCTTCTGCGGTGCGGACCGGGTGCCCCGGCCGGCCGTTGAGATGTTCGAACACTCCCTCGTGTTGCCGACCGGTGAAGTTGGCGTAGACCGTTCCCCCGGGGCGGGTGGTCGTGCTGGAGGTAGCACCGGCATGCCGGCGCGATCGACGTGGAGGATCGCGTCCAGGAGGTCGCGCAGTTCGTGCTCGGGCGGCCGGCCGAAGGCGGGGGCACGTTCAGTGCGGGCCTTGCGCCAGGCGGTGAGGGTGGGATCGACCAGGGCCCAGCGGGCGTCGGACAGATCGCTCGGATACGGTCGACGGTCCGTCATGACAGCGGCATCCTGCGGAATCCCGCCGTCGCCCAGGGGCCGTGAGCTCCTGGGGCATCTGTCCACCAGGCCGGGCATCCTGGGATGAGACAGGGTGATACGCACAGTTGCGGCCGCATTCGTACGCCCGCGGCACTCCCGTCGCATCGTCCTCCGGCGCCACTGCGGGAAAGCCAGCCGAGCGGCCGGAAGATCCGGATGAACTGGTTCTTTCATCACCCAGACGCCCAGTGCGTACCTGTGTCCGATGGCTTTCGAAGCGATCTTCCTCGAACAGCGTCCAGGTGAAGGTCTGTTCTGATCTTGGGAGAAGGCTTTCCCAGCGCCCCCGCTCGCCACGCGGCGCCCCGCTCACCGTCCGGCCGTCGTCCTGGCCAGCCTCGGCGGGCCGCCGAACTCCGCCCCCGAGACTGGGACATGCCTGTCTCGGGCCACCCCGATTGGCCCGTTCTGCCGGGAGAGTCCCAGGCTGTGGCGCCTGGCCACGATCCTGCTCCTCCCCCCTCTTGGGCTGTGCCGTGAGTGGGTGGGTCTGGGGCGTCTTGCGACGTGGCATGTTTGGGCTGGCCGTGTGGGGTGGGAGAGACCCGAACGGGTCTCTCCCACCGTGTGGCAAGTGGTCAGGAGAAGATGACCGAGCGGAGCTTGAGGCGGTTGCCGAGCTTCTTGCCGGGGTTCATCACGTAGTAGGTGTCGCCGTCGCAGTTGAAGTCAAGGAAGACGGTGGCGGTGGAGGTCGTGAAGTTCTCCGGGGCGAAGGCCGGATGATCCTCGGTGGCGCCGAAGAGGTTGATGCACTCGCGGCTCCTGGGGTCCGCGAGCCCGGCCGGGACGCCGGGGCCGACCTTGTAGAGGAAGTCGCCGGTGGCGGCGTGGGCCGAGGTGGGGACGGAGACGAGGAGGGTTAGGGCACCGAGGGCGGCGGCGGCCGTGGTACGCAGACGCATGCTGCTGGTCCTGTCCGTTCGGGAGTGGGCGCCCCGTCGAGTGGGCGGGGCGGTACGCGAACCATCCCCTGTTGCGCTCCCGGTCAGGCTCCGGATCCTCCATTCAGCTCAAAACGCTCCGCCTCGCCAGCGCTGCACACGGCGTCCGGCCGCAGCCAGTTGCTCACATCCACGGCCAGAACGAGCCGGCCGTCGGCGGCCGTCGGCTGGGGCAGCCCTGCCAGCGTCCGCCGCAGCCCGTCGGCATCGAGACGGCCACGATTGAGAGCGTCGTACAGGGCCCCGTGCCCGCGCCGGTGCTCGGCCAGCAGCGTCAGATCAACCGGCGCCGTCACCGGCCCGTCCGCGCACAGCAGCGCGTCCGCGAGCTCGAACAGTTCGTCACGCCGCGCTGTCAGACACGCGAAGAAGGCCTCCCGGAACTGTGACGCGTCCGCGAACTGATGCCGCCGGACACCATCGTGCAGCAGAGTCATCCTCACGGCCTTCGTCGAGTTCACGCGCTTCCTGGGTCGGAGCACATGATCGGGCGAAGTCCATGCCCATGTCCGGCGAACAGCCGAACGAGCGACCCCGTTCGGGTTCTGTTCGAGACTTGGAGACATGACGCGGCTCGGCGGCGGAGGACTTCGCGACCGCGGGGCATCCCGGGGACGCGCTGCTCTCGACGACAGTGCCCCGGCCGGCACAGGGTTCTCGTGGAGAATCCTCTGCCCCGGGGTCGGCGCCGGACACCCCGGGACAGGATGTCGCTTCCGCTGCCAGCGCGTCCGGCCGTGCTGCCGTCGGGCGTGGTCAGGAGAAGACGACGGAGCGGAACTTGAGGCGGTTGCCGAGGATCTTTCCGGGGTTCATCGTGTAGTAGGTGTCGCCCTCGCAGTTGAAGTCGAGGAAGACGGTGGCGGTGGTGAGGTTCTTCGGCGCGTAGGCCGGGTTGGCCTCGGTGGCGCCGAACACGTTGATGCATCCGCCGCTTTCCGGGTCGGCGAGGCCTGCCCGGATGCCGGGCAGCGGGCCGACCGAGTAGAGGAACTCGCCGACGGCGGCATTGGCAGAGGTGGGGACGGCGATAAGGAGGGTGAGGGCGCCGAGGGCGGCGACGACCGTGGTACGCAGGCGTATGCTGCTGATCCTCGGACTCCGACCTCTACGTGGGCCGGATCGACCCCGACCCCGCCGCACCTGGCGGCACCACCGTCCTGCACGCCTTCGTCGGCAACCTCGGCCCGGACCGGACCGCCTCGCCGTTCACCGTCGTGATCACCCTGCCCGAGGGGGTCACGGCCGAGCCGCCGTTCTTCCCGGAGAACTGCTACGAGTTCCAGAACGGCCACCGGGTGCGCTGCACCTTCCCGGCCGGTCTGCCGAAGTTCCGCAGCGCGACCGCGCTGATCCCGCTCCGGCTCTCCCCCGAGGTCCCCCTCGGCGAGCTGGCCGGCGGTCGCGTCTCGGTGCGCGGCGACGACGACCGGAACGAGGCGAACAACCAGCAACTGTTCAGCATCGAGGTCGTCGAGAGCACCGGGCCGTAGGCGCCCTGACCTCAGGCCATCCCCCGGTGGACGCCGGTCAGCGGTAGACGCGGACGTAGTCCGCAGCAAAGGTGACCGGCGTCGGGCTCGGAGGAACCCGGCTCACTCCTCCCGCAGTAGCGCATTGACGGGCCACTCCCTGGTGGCCGAGCTGGGGCTCTTCCACCCCGGGGCTGCCTGACGGCAGCGGCGGCCCGCCCCGGCACGATGCGGTGCCCCTCCCACTCCTGCCGCCCGCAAGCTCCCGCGTCCACGTCGCCCCGCGCTGTAGCCGCCTGCCATCAGCCGTACCGGACGGCCGTCGGGAGCCGCGCTGATGTCCGGCGAACCCAGGTGGGTGACCGTGTACGGCCCTGTACTCGACACCGGACCAAAAGAACAAGCTTGACCCGCCCGGGTGATGTCCCGTCTGGCTGGACCCCGCAGGGGAATCGGTTCTTCACGCGCCCGGCATTTCGGGCGCGTCGCTGCCCCCAAAGGAGAACCCTGATGCGTCTGCGCGCCGTCGCCGTCGCCGCCCTCGGCGCCCTTACCCTCCTCGTCACCCGTCCCCACCTCCGCCAGCGCCGCCGACGGCGTGTTCCGCTACACCTACCGGGCAGACGGCTCCGAACACCGCGGCGAACTGCTCGATCCCGGGTCCGAGGAGTGCGTCGACGTCAAGGGAGCCACCGACCAGGACGCTGCCTACGCGCCCGTCAACCGCACCAACGGGGCCGCCGTCGCCTTCCTGGAGTTCGGCTGCGTCGGGGACGTCTACCGTGTGCTGGACCCAGGTGCCTCGGCCGGCCGGCGGCTCCGCTTCCGCTCGGTACTGTTCTCCTGAGGCCGCTGACTTCGGCGAGATGCGGGACAGTTCATCGAACGCGACCAGCTCAGACCATAAAGAACAAGCTTAGGGCTCGCAGAGAATCAACACGGTGATTTGATCTCCGCAAAGGTGGGGGCGTGCGTGAGGAACGCGGTGACGTCGGCGGGGGTGCGGAAGCGTGCCATGGAGGCGGGGATGTGCCGGTCGGGCTGCTCCAGGAGCGGGCGGACCTCGGCGACTGCGTTGGTGATGGTGCTGCGGTCCACCCTGAAGAGCTGGGCAAGGAGTTCTTGGGTGCCGATCTTCCGCTGGTAGAGGATGGCGGCCAGGATCCGATCGACGAGTCCCAGCTTGTCCTTGGCGCCTGCGCCGCGGGCTCGGCGGCGGTCGGTGCCGCGTCGCGCGTGCCGAATCTCCTCACGCCGCCGGTCCAGCAGAAGGGTCAATTCACTTGTGAGAGAGTCAAGTTGATCACGGTGCATACCGGTCAGTTCCGGGTCGTTCAGCGAGCTGACAGCGGGGCTGTTTGGTTGCTCTGGTGAAGATAGGTCCATCGTCTGCTCCTGGCCCGACGGGTGGTGCACGGGGTGGAAGGTGTAGTTCAAGTCGCCGTGGAAGCGGTGCCGGCTCATCGGCAGGGCGTCGATCTGGGCGTCGGTGACCTTCAGGCCGGTGTCGTAGGTGCCAGTGTCGAGGGCGGCCTCGACACTCAACCCGGTGCGGGTGGTGGTCGCGGCGATACTGCTCACGACCACGTCGTGGCTGGTCAGGGGCCCGCCGCGCCAGTTCGTCGTGATGTGCGAGAACAGCCGGTGCTCGATTTTGTTCCACTTCGACGTGCCCGGGGGCAGGTGGCACACCGTGATCTCCAGTCCCGTCTCGACGGCGAGGACGGCGAGCTCAGTCTTCCAGGCGCGGGTGCGGTGGCCATTGGAGCCACCGGCGTCCGCGGTGATCAGCAGCCGGTTCGCTTGGGGGTAGTCGTGGCGACCACGGGCCTGCCACCAGCGGCGGATCGAGGCGACCGCGAAGCCCGCAGTGTCGTGGTCGGTGCCGACGTTGACCCAACCGGTGTTCGCCGCGATGTCGTAGATCCCGTAAGGGATCGCCTTCCCCGGCCCCTGCCGGTCCAAGAAGTCGTGCGTCTTCACCTGCACCGGCTCGCCGCAGGGCTCCCACTCCCTTCCGCCGTTCTTGTACTGCCAGACGAATTCCTCCTTCTTGCAGTCCACGCTCACCACCGGATCTCCGGCGTCTGTGTGCTCCTTGGCCTGCTCGTTGATGTAGCGGAACTGGGTGTCCCTGTCCGGGTTCTGCTTGCCCTCGACGGTCTTGGCGTTGGCCTGCAGGCTGAAGCCCTCCTCCCGCAACAGGTCGGCGACGGTGTCGGCGCTGACCCTGTGCCCTTGGCGGGTGAGCTCGGCGGCCAGTTTCCTGGTCGACTTGGTCGTCCAGCGCAGCGGCGACATCGGATCCCCGCGCATGTCCGGCTCGACCAGGGCCAGCAGGGCCGGACGCAGTCCTGGGTCCAGCTCGGCAGCCCTCTTGCGTCCACCGCCGAGCCGGCGGACCCGACCCAGTGGTTCCCCGCCGGCCTCCAGCTCGTCCATGCCGTTGCGGACCGTCGTCTCGCTGACTCCGGCCGCCCGCGCGACGGCCCGCAGCCCGCCGTGGCCAAGCAGTCGCGCCTCGGTCCCCATCAGCAGCCGACGCTGCCTCTCGTCCAGGTGCGGGAACAACTCCTCGAACTTCAGGGCGAGTTGACTGCGGACTGAATCAGGTATCCCCATACCACATCAACGAGCACCCAAGCAGGAAGCAACACGCTGATTCTCTGCGAGCCCTTAGAAGATCAATCGTCAAATACCCTCGCCTGCCGGGCAGGGTACACGTTTGGGCGATATGCAGAGTTCGTCAGCGAATGATGGAGTCCCGGCATGAAGCGAATGAACCCGAGGCGCACCGCCCTGGCCGGCTCCGTTGCCCTGCTCGCCGTCGGCGGCCTACTGACCGCCTCCGCCCCGGCAGCGTTCGCGCTGCCTCCGGGGCCGGCTACGGCGGTCGTGGCGGCCCAGGTGCGGGCGGGGACGCCAGCCGCACACCAGGTGGTCACCTTCGTCGAGGAGTACCGTCGGGCGGTGCTGGGCACCAGTGGCGAGCAGCCGTCCGAGGTGCGCAAGCGTTTCCTCACCTCGGCCCTGGACCATCGGCTGGATGCCTGGGTGCAGGAGAACGACGCCGATCCGGTGTTCCGCGCGCAGAACGTCCCGGTGGACTGGTCGGCCCAGCAGGTGAAGGAGGAGCACGGCTCCGCCTCCGTCCGGCTCACCGAGTTCTGGGGCAGCGGCGGTAGCCAGGAGGTCTGGTACACCGTAGGGGTGCGCGATCTGAGGATCGTCGAGCTCGGCGACCAGTCCGCCTTCTGACCGGCTGCCCTTCCGACCGCTCGTACCCGGTCACCGGACCCCCGTGAACCCCGTACGGCGCGGCCCCCCACGGCTGCGTCGCGCCGGTCGTCCGCGTGCAGCCGAACGCGTGCGGTCATCCGCACACCGCCGGCCGCGCGGTCATCTGCCGCCGCCGTGCGGGATCAGCAGCCCGCGCCCCGCTCCCGGGCGTCCGCCGTCCACTCCGGGAGCAGTTCGCCGACCAGCCACTCGACCTCCTCGGCCGCGCCCTCGTCCCCACCCGGCAGGAGTGTTGGCGCCTCGTGGATCCGGTCGGTGTCGAAGCCGGCCAGTTCACCGTCGAGAATCGGGCGGCCCAGGTCCCGCTCGGCAGGCGCGAGGCGACAGCTCTAGGGAGCCGGGCCCAGCCGACGGATCCACCTGTTGTACCCGGTGGTGACCGGCATCGGGACCGCTGCCACCGCCGTACCGGTCACCTGGCGAAGGGCCGGGTCCGGTGCGCCGGGAGGCGGAGCGGGTTCAGGTCACGCGGGGTCGTACGCGATCTGCAGGTCCGAGGTGTAGGACGCCTCTTCGGCGGCGTTCGGGTCCGTGTCGGAGGCGGGCCGGTTCGGCCGGGAGACGCCGTCGAACAGGTTGTAGTTGAAGCGGAACCCCAGGTTGGCCTTCCCGGCGCGGCCCTTCACCTTCACCGGGAAGGTGCAGTTCCCGTACAGGGTGTAGTCCTTGCCGCGGAGGTTGTCCGGCACGGTGGAGTGCCAGTGGTAGTCGACGGGGACGCCGCGGTGCGAGTCGCTGTAGCGCAGCTGCTGGTGGCCGGCGGTGCAGTCCATCTTCCCCGTGGCGATCGCCCGGATCGCGGGCGAGGTCGTGAAGGACCAGGCCATCGGGGCGGGCCTTCCGACGGTTCCCGCCATGTTCACCTGGCCGTCGAACGTGCCGTTCGCGTCGGTCCTGTTGTAGGAGGGCGCGGACATCTTGAAGGTGTGACGGCCCTCGTTGACCCCGGCTATGGAAGCAGGCTTGAAGGTGGTGCGCAGAGACATCGACGTCCTCGTGGTTGTCGTTGGTGTGCGGTGGATGAGCAGGCGGCTTCCGGTCACGCCAGGGGGTTCATTCGTCGAAGGTGATGCGGAGCTCCGACGCATACCCGGGGCCGTCCCCGCTCTCGGGACCATCCCCGGGACGGCTACCGGGAAGCCGTACCCGGACGGCCCGCCAGTGGAAGGAGTCCTGGTCGGCCCTCTCCGCACTGAACCGGACGACCTGCCCGACCGTCAGCTCCCGGTAGCCGCCGCCGGCGACGGCGGAGAAGTGCGCCCAGACCGGTTCCGGCAGGGACCGGGAGACCAGGACCCCCCACCCCTGATCCGCGTGCCACTCCCGGACCTGCCCCTCGTGCTCCGTCTCGCTCGCGCCGTCAGACATGCCGTCTCCCTCTCCGCTTCATCAGGTCGACAGTCAGGAGACCACCCACGGCACGCTCCCGGCCCCGTGAACGCGGAAGCCGCGCGGACATGACCGGCGATCCACCCCTCGTACGCCTGGCTCCGGCCCCTGTGACGAACGCAGGGACGAGCTGCACCCGTCCGGTGCGGGCACCTCGCCTGCTCGCCGTCCAGTCAATCCAGTGCTCAACGGACGTTCAAGGGAATCCCCGGTGCCTCCGCCGAGGCACCCCGGTTTCCAGCCGGCTCCTCTCCCCAGAACGGGCGGTCGGTCCGCGCCGCCAACAGGAGCAACGCCGGGAAAGCTCGGACACGACGCTGAAATCCGGACACGGCACCGGGACCGCGACCCGCCGTCCACCCTGTCCGGACCGCTGCGTCCACACCGCGGCGCCAAGCACCGCGGTGAACGGGGCCGTTGCGCACCGTCAGGACAGAGCCCGGCCCGGCGCAGGTCGTGGTCGCCCGGCTCACGGACGAACTCCTCGTCCCAGACCACCGGTGCCACCTGCCTGGGGCCGGCGCCCCGGCCCTGCGAGCGTCCCCGGCGGAGGCCAGGGCTCAAGGACCGCGGTCCCGCCGCCCGGTCGGCTCCCCGTCGGCACGGGACCGCCGTCTGCTCGCCCGGCCGGGTCCCGGGCCGCAAGGTCCGGGTCGTCGCCAGGGCCAGTACGGTTCGCGGGACCGTCGAGGGTGGCGCCCGCCTCCAGATCGGCGGGCGGGCCGCGCTACGGCCCGGTCCAGTCCGGCTCCGGGCGCCACGGACCCGGATGCGGCCGTCATAGGTGACGCGGCCGGCACCACCGGGGAACCCGGCAAGCGCACCGGTGCGGGCGTCGCCCCTTCCACCCGCAGCCGCCCACACGGGTGACAGCCCGCCGTGTCACCGTCCGGCAGAACGGGCGAATCGCGATGCTGGCCCTCGCACCGTCGGCCGGGCGGCCCACCGGCCCGCACACCCGGCCGACACCCCCGGAGGAAATGAGTGATCATCATGCCGTCCCGACCCAGGTTCTCCAGGGTCCTCCCGATGGCGTGCGCGGCGGCACTGCTGACCGCCGCCGCACCCGCGGCCGCCGACGCACACCGCCCCCACGCCGACCTCTCGGTGAAGGTCGCCGACCCCGCCCCGGTTGCCGACGGCGGATCCACCCTGCTGCACCCGGTGGTCACCAACGTCGGGACCGCCCCCACCGCCATGCCGGTCACCCTGTACGTGCACCTGCCACCCGGAGTCGTCGGCAGCGGGACGTCGGCCGCCGCGTCCTGCCACACGCTGCCCTTCGGCCACACCGTGGCATGTGAGATCCCGCGCGGCCTGGCACCCGGCGCCGCCGTCACCGCGGAAGTCCGGATCTCCGTCGCCTCGGGCATGGACCCGGAGGTCCTGGACGGCACGGTCGAAGCCGAGCTCGCCGACGACCCGACTCCGGGCAACAACTCCCGCGTGTTCAGAATCACCATCATCTGACCCACTCCCGGGGCAGCACTGCCTCCTCGTCAGGGTCGACGGAGGGCGACACGCCACGGCGGTACGGCAGGCGGCGCGAAGCAGCGGCGGCCCGGCGTCAGAGCAGGGCGCGGCAAGCGCGGCGGCGGCCACCGAGGCGACCCTTCCGCCGGCAGGGACGGGAACAGCGCGGCAACAACCGCCCCCGGCGCCCGGGCACTCACCCCGGCGCCCGGGCACTCACCCCGGGTGCCGCCGACACCGCGCACCGGCCCCTCACCCGCCCCCGGCCGGAAGCCTCGCAACGGCCCGTCAGGAAGGAAAGCACGGCCGCGGGCCGCAACCGGGACCGCGTAGCCGGCGACCGACCCGGTGTGGCGCGGAACACCTCCACCGGCCGTCCACCGGCCCTGACGGGTGTGCCATGATCGATTCGAGTGTTCGCGCGCTCCGGGGTCGGTGCAATTCCGAACCGGCGGTGAAAGTCCGCGACCCGGCCGAAGCCATCGGCCGGTTGACCTGGTGGAACTCCAGGACCGACGGTGAAAGTCCGGATGAAAGGCAGTGCGCGGCGACACATCGTCCGCTCCCGGCCGGGGCCAACCGCCCTGCCGCGCGGACGCGGTGCTCGCTTTCCCCGGAACGGCGTCCGCGCACGGGGGCGAGCCGTCAACCGCCTTCCTCCCCCGCGCGTGCGGCGCCGTCCATTGCGGAAGGCGTGTGCGCTGGCACGCGCTCTTCCGGATGGCCGCGTTCTCCCACAGATCAGCGACCCCCGCCGGGACCCACCGGTCCAGGGGCTCACCGACCAGGAGAGAGCAGATGGCAACCACCCTTCCCACCCCCACCGACCGCCTGCAGCAGGCGCGACGGGCGATCGAGGCGTTCCGCCGGGGCGCCTTCGTGGTCGTCTTCGACGACGAGTCACGCGAGAACGAGGGCGACCTGATGGTCGCCGCCGAGTACACCGACGAAGCCGCCATGAGGTACCTGCTGGACCACAGCTCCGGCGTGGTCTGCGCGGCGGTGCCCTACGAGCGGTGCGACGAACTCGGCCTGCCGCAGATGACGGACGACAACCGCGGCCTCCACGGCACGGCCTTCACCGTCTCGGTCGACCTGATCACCGGCGGGACCACCGGCATCCCGGTCGACGAACGGGCCCGCACCGTCCAGGCCCTGGCCGACCCCGCCGCCAAGGCGGACCACTTCGCCAGGCCCGGCCACATCTTCCCGGTGCGGGCGGCCCGCGGCGGCGTCCTGGAACGCGACGGCCACACCGAGGCCGCCGTCGACCTGTCGCGCCTGGCCGGGCTGTCCGGCGTGACCACCATGTGCGAGGTCGTCCGGCCGGACTGGACCATGGCACGCCTGGACGACCTGCGCGACCTCGCCGAACGCGACTCCCTGGTCCTCATCTCCGTGGGCGACCTGGTCGCCTACCGACAGGCCGCCGAGGACCCCGCCCGAACCCCCTGACGCTCCGCCGCCCGGCGGGCGGGACGCGACGTCCTCCCGTCCGGCCCGCCGCCGGCCGTCCCATAGCGGTAGCGGGCCGGGCGGCCCCCGGCCATCGCACGCCGGACCCCACCCGCCGTGCCTACCGGGGTGCCTCACGGCTGTGGCCCCTCCGTTCCCGCCCACGTGCTCATACACTCCAGGGAGCCGGATCGGCGGGTATCGGCGTACGGACCGAGAATTCACCTGTCCCGGGCGGAAAACAGAACCGGCCGGGCTCGTACGAGCCCGGCCGGTCCCATCGGAAAAAATTTCACCGACAGATCAGGAGAATATTCTGCTCCGAATCTGAAATCCGGAAATCAGTAACTCCCGAGCATCACGGCTTCTTGGTGATACCGGCGGTGTTGCACGCACCCCAGTGGTTGTAAAGGGCCTGGTTGCCCTCCTTCAGAGCACGCATGGGATTGCCCCCGTAGAAGTCCTGCAGAGTGTGCAGAACGGCGTTGCAGGTGACGACATTCGCCCGCCACACACAGTCGGAACCGACACCCTCGTAGTCGCACGGCTTCGCCTGGGCAGCCCCGGCACCAGCCAGGACGACACCGGCGGCCACCGTCCCGACTGCGGCGGCCATAGCGGTGATACGACGCTTCATCTCACACTCCAAAGAACAGGGAACCATCTTCTCTCCGGACCGGAACGCACCCCGGATTGATCCCATTAAAACCACCCGGGAAGCCGCACCTCAATACACTTGAGGAAGAATTGAGCTAGTCAGGTAGTTCGTCCATGAATTTCTGACGAAAAGCCGTCCTGCCGCGCTGTCAGATTAGGACACGCACCGCCGTCGACACGAGCACGCGGGCTCTAGCCACAACCGCCCCCGACACTCCGACCAAACAGGCACCCAATCCGCCGAAGCCTCGGACCGGCGACCAGAAAGGTAACCGGGCCACGGAGACAAGCCACGAGGCCGACCCCGCCATCAGGACCCCGCCCCCGAGGCCGACGTTCCACCGCGCGACCGACGACCGGCCCTCCGCTCCGCAGGTGACCGCGGCCGCCACGGCACGGGCCGGCGCCCCGAACGGCCGACGCGCTCCAGAGCGACGCGGAGGGGCCCGTGCTGCGGTGCCGACGAAGCGGCGGTGAGCGGCCTCCACGCTCTGGCGGGCCCAGTGGGCTGGCGCGCGAGCGCAAGCGGCGACGGTCCTGGCGGGCGGTGGCGCGCGCAGCACGTACCGGAGGACGGTGTCGTGGTCGTGGACGCGCTGCCTCTCCGCGCGGAGGGTGGCCGCCGTGGCGAAGGCGGCCTCGTCCGCGGCGTCGGCGCAGCGTTCGTCCTACCGGGCCCGGTGCGGGTCTCGCCGGATGGTCTCCTGGGTCGTCCCGGCCGCTCGGCGGCGGACCTGGTGAGGGATGTCGCCGAGCGGCCCGCGGTCCTGGTCGTCGTCCTCGCCGTCGTCCTGGACTTGGTCGGCGCGGCGCGGATGCCGGGCGAGGAAGGTGTGCGGAGGCGCGCCGGGCTCCCGCACCTCGGCGTGCACGGCAGGCCCCGGCGCCGCGGGACCCGCGCAAGCCCCGATGGCGCCCCGGACCTCGGCCAGGGCCACCTGGCCGTCCGATGTGACGCCGTGCC